>JALXDT010000295.1 GCA_027070475.1 Candidatus Aminicenantota bacterium
AAGATAATTTGAGAATTTCCGTCTGCTTCCTTGTTTACTTTTAAAAATTGAAGAAGAGTTTCATTTTTTTCCTCATTACTTGAGGGAACTATAGAAGCATCGGTTTTATAGATTTCCATAATTACCTTTTTCCCACTCTTATAGATTCTGAATGGAGCCTCTGTTTTCATAAAGAGGTGAGCATAAAGCTCTCCATTGTTCTTCTCTTCAAACTTTATTTTTTCAATCACACCTTTTCCCGCAATCTCATTCTTATCCGTGAAAGCATTTTTAAATCTTAACACAATCTCTCTCGTATCTCCTTTATTCTCAAAAAAATCTGGAATTTCTTCAAAACCTGTAGTACCTTCAAAAATCACTTTCAAGTTCTTACCCGTACTCTGAAAATATGCATTGGTAATTTTGTTTTGTTGTCCTATTGCAGAACTACTTAAGAAGATAAGTAGCAATACTATTGTAAGTACTTTTAGCTTTTTCATCTTCTCCTCCATTTTATTATTCCTTGGAATTTTCATCCATATTTATTCTTTTAATTATTTCCCTTGTTTTTTTTAGCATAATAGGGGATTTTAAGATTTGAATAAATTTAACATAATCTGGCCCCACCTTTTCTACTACACCGTCCATTAATTTATCACCTGTTTTAATAGAATGAGCTTCTCCCTCAGGTGTAACGACCATTGCTGAATAGGTCCCCTTAAAACCTATTATTCCCGTTAATTGAATTTCATTAATATAAAAAGGTTTCACTCCCTTTTGAACTTTCTTTTTTGCTGCTTTTAAGCCCCTCAGGAGGTCATAGAAAGGGTCTCTTCTATTTTGAGGATCATAGTGGTATAAAAGATTCGTGTCAGAAATATTCTTAAAGGATTTTAGAGTGTTCGTTTTATCTGATTTATCAGCACTGGTTTTTACATTTTGAGAAAAAGACAAACCACCTATTAAAAAGAACAAAATGGTAAAAATTATATAAAGTTTTTTCTTAGTCATCTTCACCTCCTCCTAACGACAACTACCTTTTTGCCTCCGGTTTTCTTACTTTCTTTCTCTATAAAAATATATGTTTTAGCAAGAACATTAGCAGAAATAGTTTCCCTGTTTGATTGTTTAGCTAAGGCTCTGATTTCAAAATTGGAAATTGTAAAGATTCTCGAAAGACTACAGAGATGAACAAAAAATATAGCAAGGTCATGATATCCGCCTCTTAAGGATAATCTTATTGGCCATTCGGCAAAAACATCCTTAACCTTAACATTCCTGTATTGCGTTCTTTCGATATTTCCCTGCTTGACTGTCACTCTTTGTTTGATAACAATACTCTTTGGAATTTCTCCCTGGGGAGCAAAGCTTAAAATTGAAAGATTACAATCTTTGGCTCTTCCCTGAATTATTGTTAAAATTTTTGCTATCTCTTTTCTATTTGGTAAAATTTCTTTTAATTTTTCAAGATTAGCTTTTTTTAATTCTATATCTCTCTGGATTTTATTTATTTCTCTCTTTTTTCTTTGTAATGTTTTAATTTCAGATTCTAATTGGGCTTTCTGTTTTTCCAGGGATACTACTTCATCCTGTCCCGGGAGATAGTACATTTTATAGTAGATACCAATAAAGAGCAGACCCAATAAAACAAAGACAATTAATTGTCCATACCATGGTAAGCTTTTTATATCCATTACTTCACCTCGGCCATCTTGTATTTAAAGTTTAAGCTAAAACTATAAAATTCAACACCACTTTTCTTTAACTTTTTTGTGTTTATCAAATTGAAATTTGTGAATTTATCTGTTTTTTCAAGATTAGTGATAAAACGGGCGACAAGTTCGTTAGAAAAAGCAAAACCATTAATCTTTATTAATCCTTGATTGTAGTTTAGAAAGGTGAACCAGATTTGATCCGGTATATTTTTGGATAAAAGATCGAGTACCTCTACAGGAACTGTTCTATACTTTTTTAATCTGTCTATAATTTCAATTTTTTTATTTATGATCTGTTGTTTTTTTTCTAACTCTTTCAATCTCTTTTCAACATTTTTTAAATCAGGACTATTTTTCTTTGCAGTTAGGACATCAATGTCTTCTCTAAGATTATCAAGTTTCTTGCTTTGTGTATACCACATGAATGCAATAATAAGAACCGTTACAAGCATTACAGCTACGAACATGTTTGTCAAATTTTTATCTGTTTCACCTGTAATAAAAGCTTTTTTCTTTTTACCTTTTTCTCTTCTTTCCGATTTTAGAACATTTATTTTTATCATTTTTATTCTCCCATTTTTCTCATTGCTAATCCTACAGCAACAACAAAGGTACTTTCCATCTCATTAAGATAATCGGAATTAAATTTTTTTTCATTATAGTAAATATTCTGAAAAGGATTTACTAATTCTATAGGTGTTTTCAACTCCTCTTCTAAAAAGGAAGAAAGATTTTTCATTTTAGCACTCCCACCACTCAGATAAATCTTGGAGATATTATCTTTCACTGAGATCGCCTGATAATAGTCGAATGTCTTCAGTATTTCCATCTTCAAATCATTGAATAAAACCTGTAAGCTGGGTTCAACTACTTCAGATGATATACCTGAAACCGTTTGTCCTTTTTTTATTTTTTCCGCTTTCTCAAAATCCAGATGAAACTCTTTTTGGATTACATCCGTTAAATTAGCTCCACCTAAGTTTACATCTCTTGTCAAAATGGGTGTCCCGTTTCTTACTATAACAATATTGGTTAAGGAAGCTCCCACGTTTATTATTGCATAAGTAGTGTCTGGAGGAATGGAATAATTAAATTCTACAGCATTTTGTAAAGCAAAGTGATCTGTATCAACAACCTCTACATTTTTCCCTGCTTGAATTACTGCTCCCCTATACTCATCCACTTTTTCTCTTTTTATTGCGACTAAAACAACTTCCATTCTCTCATCATCCTCATTCACAACATCATAATCCAGATAAACGTCAGTTATCGGTGAAGTAAGCTGCCCTTTTGCTTCAAATTCAATTGACTCTTCAAGTTCTTCCTCTGACATCTTCTGAAGAATAAGTTTCCTTGTTATAACAGCTGTTCCGGATAAACCAATTGCAACATTCTTGTTTTTAATGTGAGCGTTGGAAAAAACCTTATTAATTGTATCAGCTAAAGAGGTGTAATCCATAATGGCTCCGTCAACTATAGTCTGAGGAGGTAGAGGTTCATATCCCAGGCCTGACAATTCATATATTTCTCTTCCGCCCTTTTTCTTTGGTATTAATTCCACAACCTTTACAGCAAAGCTTCCAATGTCAAGTCCTACTAAATTCTTTTTTTTAAACAAACTCACTCTCTCTCTCCTTTTTTTCTATACTTTTAATAATATATTATTTTTTGAAAAAAAGTCAATATTATTTAAAAATTTTTTTCTTAAATTAGATAATTTATTTGTTTTTAAGTTTTTTAATGATAATTTTATCAACACTACTGTTAAGTTTAAAGGAGTACGAAGTATGTTTTTAGCTTTTAATAACAATTATTTCCCCTTATGCTATTGTAATATTTTTATCAAGATAGACATCTTGAATAGCATTTAAAATTTGGACCCCTTCTTTCATAGATTTTTGAAAAGCCTTTCTTCCAGTGATTAATCCCATTCCCCCTGCTCTCTTGTTTATAACAGCTGTTCTGACTGCCTGAGCAAGATCATTTTCCCCTGAAGCCCCGCCAGAATTTATTAAACCAGCTCTTCCCATAAAAGAGTTTATGACCTGATATCTTGTAAGATCAATAGGATGATCGGTTATTAATTTTTCGTACATCAATTTACTCGTCTTTCCAAAATTTAGAGCAATGAAACCTCCGTTATTCTGCGGCTGCTTTTGTTTTATTATATCCGCTTCAATAGTGACCCCTATATAATTTGCCTGTCCAGTTAAATCTGCTGCCAGATGATAATCTTTATCCTTTTTGAAGGCTGAATTTCTCAAATATGCCCATAGAACTGTTATCATTCCCAGACTGTGGGCATATTTGAATGCTTGCGAAATTTCTTGTAGCTGTCTCATTGACTGTTGAGAACCAAAATAAATAGTTGCACCAACTCCAACCGCTCCCATTTCGAAGGCTTGATCAACATCTGCAAATAAAACCTGATCATATTTATTAGGATAGGTTAAGAGTTCATTATGATTAATTTTTACAATAAAAGGTATCTTATGCGCGTATTTTCTCGCTACAGCTCCTAAAACACCCAAGGTTGAAGCTACAGCATTGCAGCCTCCCTCAATTGCAAGCTTTACAATGTTTTCAGGATCAAAATAGATAGGATTGGGAGCAAAGGATGCTCCTGCACTGTGTTCAATCCCCTGATCAACAGGTAAAATTGAAAGATAACCTGTCCCCGCTAACCTCCCATGATTAAAAATCATGTTCATATTTCTTAAAACAGCAGGTGGTCTATCGCTATCAATCATAACCCTGTCTACAAAATCAGGTCCGGGCAAATGAAGTTGTTCTTTTGGAATTGTTTTACTTTCATAATTTAAGAGGTAGTCACTTTCTTTACCTAATAAAGATTCAACATCTATACTCATATCGCCCTCCTGTTTTTAATAATAGCAAAAAAAATATTACTTTTCAATATTTTTTTCTTAATTTTTTAATATTTTCTCTATTGCTTGTGTAATTAGAAATCCTAAATACCCGTTTGATACAGGTTTTCTTCCCTCTTCTATGGCTTCAAAGAAGTCATTTACCATTAGAGATAGAGGTTCATATGTTTCTAAAGAAGGAATAGTAATATCTCCTACTCTATATGTTAGCTGATATTCACCAAAATCTGAGGGGTCTAATTTTTCCACCTTTTTATCATAGATTTTAATTTTTTCCTCAGCCTCCGTATCATTGTATACAATCATTTTTTTTCTACCCACTATGATGGTTTCTCTTATTTTTCTCGGAGAAAGCCAACTTACAATTCCCTCACCCATGACTCCATTTGAAAATTTAAGCAAAACAAATGCCACATCAGGGTGCTTTCCAACAGTCTTTTTTAAAAAAATTTTTGATTCTTTTATCTCTTCATTAAAACCCAACCAGAAAAAGAGCATTGAAAGATCATGGGGAAGAAGGTCCCATACCACATTAACATCTTTTCTATGTATTCCGAGATTTATTCTTCTAAAAGATATGAATTCAATCTTTCCTATTTCTCCTGAATCAATTATTTCTTTGATTTTTCTAACAGGAGGACTGTACAAAAATGTGTGACCACTCATGATATTTAGATTTTTATTTTTAGCTTTTTCTAATAAAATTTTTGCATTCTCGCTGGAAAGTACAAAGGGTTTTTCAAGATAAAGATGTTTACCACTTTCTAAAACTTTTAACCCCAATTCAAAATGATTTTCGGGAGGAGTGACAATAAAAACAGAATTAATATCAGCATTTAATAATTCATCAAAACTATTTTTTGATATTAAATTAGGGAAGGTTGATCTAATTAAATCAACCTTCCCTCTCTCCTTATCATAGATATAAATCTTATCAACTTTTTTACACTTAACTAAATTTCTGACTATATTTTTTCCCCAATATCCTACACCGACTACACCTACATTCATTAGGATTCCTTATTAAATTTCATTTTCTTATTATTTTTACTTTCCTCTGGCAACTTGAAAACCAGCCTTCTTCCAGCCGGAAAAACCTCCTTTCATATTATAAACGAACTTATAACCCATTTCCATAGCTCTTAAAGTTGCAAGAGCACCTCTTCCTCCTGATTTGCAGAAAATAATTATTTTCTGATTGGGATCAGTTACAACCTTATAAAGTTTAAACTCAAGAAGACCTCTGGGAATATGCATTGCTCCCGGAATAGTTCCTCTCCTGTACTCTTTGTCAGTTCTAACATCAATTAAAATTACTCCTCCTTTGTCCAGCATAGCTTTGGCTTCCTGAGGAGTTATCATCTTGATTTTTGCAATGGCTTTTGATACAAAATATTTTGCTGGTTTGATTTGAGCATTGGCAGAAAAAACCAACAACAAAACAACAGAAAAAATGATTAGTCTCTTTTTCATTTCACCCTCCTAATATAGTTATATTTTATTTTTTTTCTCTATTTTATCAACCAATGGAAAAGTGACAATTACAATAACAATTGCTATTGCAATCAAAATAATATATGGAATTCCCCAGAGTTCCATCATTGTTTTAGCTTCAATTTTTCCAAGATGATTCAAACCTTTGAAAATAAAGGGATATCCCAGATCCCAAATCGCAATTCCAAGGTACACACCAACAAAAAATGCTATAGCATCAAAGCTACCTGTCACAGCGCTGACAAGAGATGTCCCAGGACAAAAACCACCGATTGAAAAACCTATGCCAAAGATAAAACCTCCTATGGCAGCTGACCATAGATAGGAAGGATGGAAACTCAATAGTTCGAATTTTAAAAGTCCGATGCTTGAAAAGAACCAGAGCAAAAGTGATGCAACCACTATGGCAAAAAATATTACCTTATAAACAGCAAAATCATAAAGATAAAAAACTCCCGCAAGCTTTTTTGCACTGTAAAAACCGGATCTGTAAAGAGCATAACCAAAGAAAAAGCCTATTATTACAGCAAAGATGAGAAGCGTTCCGTGACTCCAACCTAATACTTTATATAAAGGTCCTATCATTTCCATAACCTCCTAAAAAAGAATGCACCTAAGTAGCCCCCTATAAATAGGAATATCATAAATAGCCATCCTCCCGGTGAAAAGACAGAACCACCAGAAAGTGCCATTGAAGAGGTGCATCCCCCTGCAACTCTTGTTGCAAAACCTACAATAATACCTCCGATAACAGCATAAACCAATCTCTGAAAATCATTTATCTTTTCCCCTCTTTCAATTCTGAATCTGAATTTATGATGGGCAAGAAACATTGCAAAAAGAGTTCCTGCTATAACCCCCAATCCCATAAAAACAAGAAAATTCCACAAAGGATAAACTCCCCAGTAATGTCCCATATATGAATGGTTTTTAACACTCTCGGGGGCAAAAGCTCCTAAAATTGCCACAAGAGTTCTTTGAACAAATCCGGATGAGCCCAAACCAAAACCTGTAAGATAAAAAGAGAAGAAAAGAACAATTCCCAGAAATATACCAGCTTTTATCGGTGGTAAATCTTTTTTCGGAGGAAGTTCCTCTGGTTTATCCAATCCCTTTTTCTTTTTCCTCCAGAACTTATAGTGATGATGATAGGCAAAGTATTCTGAAACATAGCCGTGAATCATACCGAAAAAGCCTTCCTGTTCTGGGGGATATAGAAGAGCCATATAAATATGAACAGAAAGTCCCATCACAACTAACCCAACAGCTCCGAAATGAATTATAATCGCCCATCTGATTAGTGAAGGAGATAGAAGATGAAATGCCATTATAAATCCAGTGATAATTATTACTGGCACCATCAGAGCCACCACCTGAGCAAAGAGTTTTTGCCCTCCATTATAGGCATCCTGAGGAGGATAATGAACCTTTTTTCCTAATACAACTTCTTCAAATTTTGCTTTTAACCATCCAATATCATCCTTGGTGATTCCGAAGATCTCCTTTAAAGTCGGTTTAAGGTATCTTCTCCAGCCAAACAGAGCATATAAAGTTAAAACGATAGCCCAGAGGACACCGACAAAAATGTGAGTTCTTATTATGTTTCCTCGTGTCCCGTAAATATCGCTTACAATTTTTGTAAAAAATTTCGGCATAAAGGCATAGTTTAAAGAGACAATAAGAGCAGCACCTGTTATCAATTCTGTTAACCAGACCAGCATGTTGAACCAGTGGAGAAATACAGTTGCCACATCATGCTTTTTTATTTTCTTTGACTTTAATTCTTCCTTTTCTTCCGGTGTAAGAGGAAGATATTTTTCCAAAAGCTCATTCCTCATCTTCACCCTCCTTTTCTCCCTGATTTATCTGGAAGAGAAAGGCAACAAGACTTCCGATAAATGTTGCCCCTGCTCCTAAGATCACAAATGGTCTTAAAATATTTGACCATATTTTTGCAGGGAGTGTATCTTTTTTCTTAGGTGGATATGTTTTTATTATGGCTTCCACCTTGCTTCTTCTTCCCTTATAGTAAACATTAGGTCCGGGATTTATCTCTTTTGTTGCAATAACATAAGTATTACCCTCGCTTATCTTTTTACTTATGTATGAATCTTTGTTCTCAAGATCTCCGAAAACCTTTGCCGATACAATACAGGTTTTGACACAAGCGGGATCCTCTTCTCCCAAACGGGGAAAACAAAAATCACATTTTTCCACTTTTTTTGTAACAGGATTGATAAACCTTGCATCATAAGGGCAAGCCTCTACACAGTAGCCACAACCAATACATAGGTCATAATCAACAAGAACAATTCCTGTTTCAGTATCTTTAAAAGTTGCTTGAGTAGGACATGCCGGGACACAAGGTGGGTTATCGCAATGATTACACTGCCCGACATAGGAAGTGAAAACCATCTCATCTTTAACCTGAACAGGTCCTATATGTTTAACCCAGGTTCTGAAATAATCTTCAGGAGTTTGCCATTGAGCCTTACAGGCTACCATACAAGCCTGACACCCAACACATCGGTCAAGATCAATGACCATACCATATTTAGCCATTAGCAACCTCCTTCTTCCTCTTCTTGCCCACCACCAACGGGCAGAGGAGCAGTTAATTTTATCTTAATTTCCTTTTCAGGTTTTTTCTTAAACCCTGAAGGCTTTTGTTTAATAACAGGAAAATCTATCTCCTTTCCATCCTTTATAATTTTCACAAAATTTATCCTCTTAGCCATTCCTCCCATTATGGGGTCAAGCTTTATTTTTGTAATCAAAGCATTCTCAAACATTCCCTTTTTATAAGCAAGTCTTAAAAAAGGAGATTGGGTTCCGAATCCATGATAGGTGTGCACCATATCGGGTCTTATCCCGGGAGTGACCTTTAATTTTACAGGATCCGAAATTACACCATCCTGATTTTTCAATCTTACATACTCTCCATCCTTTAATCCCATCTTTTTTGCAGCCTCTTCATTTATCCACAGATCATTTTCAGGGTTTAGAGTATGGAGCCATTTATTATTTTCAGTTCTTGAAAATGTATGTACAGGAGATCTTCCATAACTTAATCTTGCCCACCCTTTAGGAGGTTCTTCGACAGGTTCGTATTTGGGTATCGGGTCTTTATCATTTAAACTTAACTTGTTTGAGTACAATTCAATTTTACCTGAAGGTGTGGGGAACCTGTAATTTTCTCCGACATCCTCAAGAAAAGGTTTCCCCTCATATCTATATATACCGCCTGCTTTTTCAACTTTTTTAAGGTTTGTTCCAAGTGAAGAGAGAGCAAGATTAAGATAATCTTCCATCGTTTCACATGGAAAACAATCTTTAAGCCCCAATCTTTTAGCCAGCTCACTTACAATGTAGAAAGCATCTTTACTCTCATACAAAGGTTGAACCACTGGTCTTCTTATCTGAATAAAGGGTGTTCTTGAATCGGCGACCATAAAAGGAATATCGTATCTTTCCAGATATGTTGCCTCAGGTAACACTATGTCCGCATAAAGAGAAGGTTCGGTCGGTTTAATATCAACAACAACCATAAAATCAAGTTTATTGATAGCTTTGATTGTTTTCTGAGGATTTGGTGTATTATGAATTACATTGGAGCCATAAACAATCCACATTTTTACTTCATCATTTAAAGTGGCCTCCCTGATACACTCTGTTGTTGTTTCAATAAAAGGATACTCACTTGTATCGCAGAGGTAATCTTCTTCTTCTACTTTATTGGGGCACGGGCAACCTTTTAATTTTATTTTTGTCGGGAAAAAATATCCTCCTCTTCTTCCCACTGCTCCTAAGATTGAAGCCAAAATTGCAAGGGCTCTGACTCTCTGCGTATCATTTCCATACCAGGTTGACTGTCTTCCGGGAAAGATTGTAACAGCAGGCTTACTTTTACCAAAAAGCTCAGCAATCTCAATAATTATTTCCTTCTTTATTTCAGTAATCTTTTCAGCCCACTCGGGAGTATAATTTTTCACTTCTTCTTTTAATTTATCAAAACCATAGGTGTATTTATCAACGAATTCCTTGTCATAGAGGTTGTGCTGAATAATATAATTAATAAGAGTGAGTATTAGGGCAGTATCAGTTCCCGGTTTAATCGGAAGCCAGTAGTCAGATTTTCCGGCTATCATTGAAAATCTCGGGTCGACAGTTATCAATTTTGCCTTTCTGCCTTCAACTGCCTCTATGAATTCCTTTACAAGAGATGTGTGAACATTCTCACCGATATGAGAACCAATCAACAAAATAGCTTTTGCATTGATCAAATCAACTCTTTCGGGAGATCCGGCTCCCATACCGAAGGTAAGTTCAAAAGCCACATCTCTATTCCCTCTGCATTGATCAAAAGAGGCATGAGCGATTCTATCTGTCCCGAAATTTTTCAAGAGCTTTCTCATCGGAATTGAAGAGGAACCATGAGAAAGATTGGCTATACTACGAGCTCCATACTTTTTCTTAAACTCTTTCATCTTTTCAGCAATGGTATCAAGTGCCTCTTTCCAGGAAATCCTTTTCCACTTAGGTTTACCTCTTTCCCCAACATTCAGAAGCGGATACTTTAACCTGTCAGGATCATAGAGCTGCATTATCCCGGAATTTCCTCTCGCACAGATTTTTTCACCATTGTGAGGATTCAAAGGGTTTCCTTCAATTTTTAGAAGTCTTCCATCCTTAACCTTTCCGATAATACCGCATTTCCAGAAACACATTTCACAAACAGAAGGAATTAACTCAACATTCTCTTTTCCTGCTTTTCCCGGAGGGAATTTTTTAAAAACATAGGAATAATCTGTGACTCCTACCGCTCCTGCTCCAAGGAGCGATCTTTTAAAAAATTCACGACGGGATATCGGTTTTCCCATTTCTTAACTCCTTTAATCTATTTTTTAAAAAAGTATTTATGTTTTCGGAAATAAAATAATAGAAGCCTGTTTCATCGCTTTCCTTAACCTTTTGAGAAAACTTCCCAAACCATGGTAAAAAGTGTTCTTCTAAAAATTCTCTTTCAATTTCAGCTTTTTCATCATTTAATAAGTTAGAAAGGAAAACAAGCTCATAAATTAAATAATCCGGCGGAAAATCCCTTGCCTCTATCAAATATTCGGCTTTTTTGTAGTAATTTTCAACTTCATTATAAATATCACCGGAGCTCAAATAAAAAGAGGCAAAGGGAGGTGCAGGAACAAAAGGATGAGCATTAATAAATAGCTTTGTATACTCCAGTTCAAGAGTCTCAAGCTTCGGTATCTCCGAAGGATAACTGTTTTTCACTATTTTAAGAAAATCATCAAAAAGAGATAAGGCAGCCCTTTTAGGATAATCAAGAAGATTAACAAAAAGTAAATAAAAATTAGCCTCCATCATTATTCTTTTCACACTCTTTTTCATTCAAAAAGTGATGTCTATCCTTTGAGATTTTAATCACCAAGTCCATCATCATTCTTATAATCTTTAATATTTCAGGATGAGCAATATAATAATAGATAAAGTTTCCGACCTTTTCCCTTCCCAACACACCTATTTTGTAAAGAGCTCCCAAGTGATTTGATAGATTACTGCGAGAAAGCCCCGTAGCTTCATAAATCTGAGATACATTCATCTTGTTTCGTCCGATAGTTTCGAGTATTTTTAATCTTGAGGGAGTTGTTATTGTGCGACAAATCAGAGAATAATACTCATAAAAGCTATCATTGCTTGCCATAGTCTAATATATGAAATATTTTTCAAAATGTCAATATTTTGTTAATTCATTAATTAATGAATTAGTAATATTGTTTCATCCATTTAAAACAACCGTAGGGGCAAGATTAGCCATGGGCTCATGGCTTTGAGCTGAATCGTGAATAGTGAATTGGGAATCGGGGAATTGTGAATTGGTTTAATATATCTTGTAGGGGCAATTCATGAATTGCCCCTACAGATATTTATAATCGAATACAAACAACAGTAGTGGTACAC
>JALXDT010000296.1 GCA_027070475.1 Candidatus Aminicenantota bacterium
CTATTTTTTTAATTAAAGGAATCAAAAAAATAATTGATAGCAACTTATTAGCCACATTCCTTGTAAATAGCTCAGAGCTCAAAGCTCAATGCTCAACGCTATTTTATTTTTCCTTTAATAAAACCTCTACTGCTTTTTCAAGTTGCTTGTCTTCTCCTCTGATAAGGCTTGCAGGATCATTGTTTACAAGATAGTCAGGGTAAAGCTGCTGATTTTCAAGATAATGTCCTCTAAGGTCTAAAACTCCTACCTGAGGAATTCCGAATACCAGTGTGGGATCCTGCAGCCTTTCCCACCAGACAGCTGTTCCTGTTCCGGGGACAGGCATTCCGACCAATTTTCCTATCTTCAGTTCTTTATATGCAAACGGGAACATAAATGCATCGGAATAGTTTGATTCATTCATTATAACAATGGATTTTTTTGTCCATCTTCCCATCGGTTCTATACCTATTTTTCTTCCTCTCGGATAAAGGGTCAAATATTTTTTTCCGCTCAGGAATGTTACAAGGTCATCATGAAGCCAGCCACCACCATTAAACCTTGTATCCAAAATTATTCCCTCTCTATCATAAAATTTACCCATAATCTTTGAATATATCTCTCTGAAACTTGAGCTATTCATTGCTCTTATATGAACATATCCCAATCTGCCTTTTGATAATCTGTCGGTTTCTTTTTCCCTTGTTTTGACCCAGCGTTTATAAAGAAGTTGTTCCTGCGCCCACCAGCTGATGGGTTTTATAACCTCTTCCCATCTCTTCTTTGTTTTGGGATTATAAAGAGATAATAGGGTTCTTTTACCTGCTTTATGATTTAAAAGGGTATAATAGTTCATTCCCTTTCTAATAAAGACTCCGTCAATCTTCTCTATTATATCACCGGCTTTAATCTTGCTTGTAGCTTTATCCATAGGCCCCTTTTCTATGATTTCAAGTATTTTAAGTCCATCATGTTTTATATTCTGCTCAACAAAAGCTCCCAGAGCTGCCGTTGAATCTCTGTGCTTATATCTTGGATAATATCTGCACCCGGTATGGGAAACATTGAGCTCTCCTAACATTTCACTTACCAATTCCGAGTAATCCCAGTTATTGTTGATTGAGGGAAGAAATCTTTTGTAATTTTCCTTATAATAAGCCCAATCAACTCCCTGCATATTAGGATCATAGAGCTTTTCTTTTACCTGACGCCAGATATGTTCAAAGATATACTCTTTTTCCTGCAAATATTTTAAGTCAAGGTTTGCTCTGAAGATTATGGGTTTCATTCTTCCATTGTTAATGTCTACCTTCATTATCCTTCCTGAACTCAGGATAAAAACACTTTTTCCCTTTTTATCAAAAACAATTTCTCCTGCAGGAGAACTAAGTTTTGCAATCAGTTTTATCTTTTTTTCTCTGATTTTGTTTGACCAGAGAGCATAACCTTTTTGATATGTGCTTATGTAAACGAGGGTTTCTCCGTCAGGGGATATGGCGGCATCAAATATATTTGAAGACCTTAATGTTAATCTTACCACTCTATCCTCTATGTTTCTTAAATCTATTTTCAGGCTCTTTGTTTTTGTTTCTGATTTTTTCTTGGATTTTTCTTTTTTTGATTTATTCTCTTTTTTCTTTTCTTTCTGCTTTTCCTTATAGAGAGCATAATCTGCCTTTGATAGTTTGAAAATATCGTATGCTTCAGGATCAAAGAACATTGCATATATATCGTATTCAGAACCCCAGCTACCATGACTTCTGTATCCGTTTCTATCGGTTGCCCAGATCATCATCTTGCCTTTCATTCCCCATTTTGGCATTGCATCCTCATAACCTGAATTTGTAAGATTTATAACAGGTTTTGTGCCACTTGCATCCACAAGACCCACTTCACTTACCCATGTCCCTCTGTCCAAAAATTGGACAAGAAGCCATTTGCTATCAGGTGACCATGAGAACCACTGATCTCCGTCACTGTAAGAATAGTTTTTATTACCGGGTAGCACTGTTATTATCTTCTTTGTCTTCAAATCCATAACCCTCAATGTCTCTCTGTTCTCCAAAAAGGCAATCTTTTTTCCATCAGGGCTATACTTTGGTTGAAAGGTTTCATTTTTGGTCTGTAAAATCGGTTTTACTTTAATGAGTGTGGATGCATAAAAATATGGCTCATCCTTTCTTACAATGCTTGCTTCGTAGATATTCCAGCTCTTGTTTCTTTCAGCTGCGAAGATAAGTTTTTTTCCATCAGGGCTAAAAGAGACTGATCTTTCCTGCTCCGGTGTATTTGTAATCCTTTTTGTATCAGAAAAATCCACTGAGCTTACAAATACATCTCCTCTGATAATGAATGCAACCTCTTTCCCGTTCGGGGATAGGGAAAATTCCGTAATTCCCGATGACATTGTCATGGGTTTTTCATTGTTTGCAGCATAATCCACTCTAAGTTCAATGGGAACCTTTTGAACCTTTTTTGTATTGCTTTTTAATACATAAATATCACCATTAAATCCGAAACAGAGATCTCCTTTTTTTGAAATTGATAAAAACCTTACCGGATCCTTTTTAAAAAAGGTTATCTGTTTTGTTTCCGGAGGATTTTTTAAGCTCTTTTTCCATACATTAAAACTTCCGCTTTTTTCTGATAAATAGTAAAAAGAATTTTCATCGGGTGTCCAGACAGGATCCCTATCTTCCCCCTTAAATTCGGTTAATTTATTAAATTTCCCTGTTTTTGATGAATAAAGCCAGATATCTCTTGTCACAGATGAAGTATGATGTTTTCTCCATTTGTCTTCAAATCCCTTTTTATCATAATATAATATGGAATCTCCTGTTTTATTGAATTTAGCTTCAATTGCAGCTGTTGTAAGATACATTTCTGGAATTCCTCCATTTACTGAAACTTCATAAACTTCTGGAAAAACTCTTACGGGAAAGATAGAACTTTTAACTGATTTCATTCTTCTTGAATAAAAAAGAATCTTTTTACCGTCGGGTGTAAAATCCGTGGGAATGTCAGATGAACTGTGAAAGGTTAATCTTTTGGGTTTTCCTCCCTCTGCAGGGATAAGGAATATATCAAAATTCCCATATCTGTCTGAAGCGAAAGCTATATATTTACCATCGGGAGACCAGATTGGGTGAAAGTCGTATGCTTTATGTCTTGTTAATTGAACAGCTTTTCCTCCTGAAATGGGGACAACAAACAAATCTCCCTGATAGCTGAAAACTATTTTTGAGCCATCAGGTGATATTGCAGGATATCTTTTCCATGCATTTTCAGTGTTTTTTGAAAATCCAAAACTTATGAAAAGAATGATTGCAAGGGAAAACAATAGAAATGTTTTTTTTAACTTCATCTCTCCTCCTAATTTTATTTATAATAATAATACGAAAGAACTTAAACATTGTTCTTGTCAAATAGCTTTTTCTGTTTTTTCTGGGGTTTAAAGTACATGTAAATATAATTGCTCTTTTTAGGTTCATAGATTATTATTCTCTCCTCTTCTTTTCTTTTACCTTTGAATAATCTTGCTCCGACCAATTTTTTTATGGAGCAATCGTATATCTCGATTGTAAGGTATATGATTTTTTTATCTATAATCTTATCAAAGCTGAGTTTTAACTTTTCTTCATTGGCTTCAATTTTTGGAGGAGATTGAAATTCATAGTGTTCACTATATATTAAGTACTTTC
>JALXDT010000297.1 GCA_027070475.1 Candidatus Aminicenantota bacterium
TATTTTAAAAGTTGATAAAAAAAGCTATATACCTGTTAAGATGGAGCTTTATGACAATGAGGGAAATCTCTGGAAAATTGCAGAGGAAAAAAATAAAAAGATTAATAATTATTATATTACCACTTATATAAAAATGGAGGACAAGAAAAAGGGCTCATGGACAAGCCTTGAATTGGAAAACATTAAGCTTGATCAAAATTTGAGTAAAAAACTTTTCACAAAAAGATTCTTAAAAAGAAGGGTTAAATAGAGGTGAAAAGATGAAAAGAAAATTCTTGTCTCTTTTTATTATAATATTGTTGGGTTTTTCAATTCCTGCTGTATCCTCTGAGAAAGATTTGAATATTTCAGGAAGGATTAAACTTTTTGGCTCTGTTTTTCTTTATAAAAATTTAGAGGGAAATTTTTTCTCCCATAATTCGGGTGATTTTGCTCTCAAAAGGCTTGAAACAAGGGTAAAGATTGCAGGAAGTTTAAATGACAATATCTCTTATAACTTGAGGTTTGATGCATTCTCAAATTCAGGAACACTTTTTCAGGAAAACAGGTTCCCTGAATCAGGAATTTTAAGCACCCCTTTTTCTTCGGAATACTTTGAGTTAAATCTTTATGAAGCAAATGTGACAATTTCTGACTTTTTATTGGAAAATCTTGATCTTACACTTGGAAAACAGAGGATCTCATGGGGGACAGCGGATAAAGTAAATGTTGTGGATAATCTTAATCCCATTGATTTTGCAAATTTCTTTTCATTTGATCCCGATTATGCTTTTGAAAGAAGGCCTCAAACAGCTCTTAATTTTGAATACTACATAGGAGAAAGCTCAAAACTTCAATTTGTCTGGCTATTACAACATCAAATCGCACCTCTACCATACGGATACACACTTCTTACAAAAACGGCGATGGACATAAGAGAGGTAAAAATTGAAAAGGATTGGCATAATAATATAAAAGGTTCAAATTATGCATTAAGATTTTCAACAAATATTATGAATATTGATCTTGGAATCTCATACTACAGAGGCAATATGGATCTCCCTGTTTTAAAAAGTTTTACTCTTACTCCTTTCCCCGCAGGGGAGTTTTTTTATGGAAGAGAAAAGATTGCGGGGTTTGATCTTTCTACAGTTATAAGTGGAGCCACAATTTGGGGCGAACTGGCATATATAATGCCGGATGAGGCCTACGGTTTTATTCAAATACCTATTGTTATGAACAATAACATAGTGGGAGTTCAGAATGTAAATTTCAGATTGTTTGAAAAAGGATTTTTCAAATATGTTGTGGGAGGAGATTATAATTTTTCCCATGGTTTTTACTTAAACATACAGTTTTTACACGGCTTTTTTGATGAATACGATTATACAAAAGATGCTGAAACCTATTTCAGAAAAAAGAAGGGAGAATTTTTTGGAGAATTATCAAATTATATTATTCCCGCCCTCGAGCACAAATTTCATAATGATGATTATAAGATAAGAGTGGCCGGGATTGTGGAAATTTCGGATAAAACCGCTTATATTCTGACACCTCAGATTGATTTAAGAATTTCAGACGGATTAATGATGACAGCCGGAGGATTTTTTGTTATTTCAGGAGATGAAAACAACACAAAATTCGGTCCATTTAAAGAGGATAAACTCTTTTATTTAGGATTAAAAATTGACTTTTAGCTTATAAATCTTTTTTTTACAAGCTCAACTACTCTCTGTGCTGATTCTTCCACCGAAAGTTGCTCTGTGTTTAGAACAAGATCAGGATTTTCGGGCTCATCATAGTCGTCCGAAACTCCGGTAAAATTTTTTCTTTTACCCTCCATGGCTTCTTTATATACACCTTTTTTATCCCTTTTCATACAGGTTTCAAGAGAAGCCTTAACATAGATCTCAACAAAATTTTCAGTCATATCTCTTAAACAGTCTCTTGTTTCTTTATAAGGAGAAACAAATGAAGCCACCACCGATGTATGGTTCTTTTGAAGCCTTTTAATTAAAATGCCGACTCTCTTTAAATGTATATTTCTACTCTCCCTGTCAAAGCCTATTTCAGGAATCAAATCCCTGATGTCTTTACTATCAATTCTTTCTATGGGAATATAATCATATTTTTTTAGTTTTTCAAAGACAGCATCAGCTATGGTTGTCTTTCCGGATTTAGGCAAACCCGTAAACCATAGCACGAATGGCTCTATTTCCTTTTTTCCTATCTTTATTTTATTCCACAATCTTTCATGAACAAAATAGATAATAATTTTTGCCACACTTTCAACCGCACCCGCAGCAATCGCAAGATCAAGTCTTTTAAAAAATATATAAACTATTATCGTTGTGGTTGTGGTAGCAAAGATTCTCCACGAAATAGCTTTCAGAAGGGATCTTGTTTTTGTTTCAATATACATTTTAAATTATATTTTAATTGGAGTTTTTTGTAAATAACCCCCTCTGCGTCAAAAATATTCTTAAATCTTAAGAGCAATATCCGGTCTGTCTGTTATAATTCCACCGACTTTTATTTCTTTAAATTTTTTTATTAATGCTGGATCATTTACAGTCCATACAATGATCGGTTTGTTCAACTTGTTTAATCTATAAAAAAAATATTTCATAAGAGAATAATGAATGATAATAAAATCGGCTTTGGTTTTTCTTATTCTCCCCAAAGAAAAGTATTCTTTCACACTCTTTAGCTTTCTTTTATTTTTATGTATTAGTAGTCCCGTTGTTATCTTTTTATCCAAATTCTTTACTTCAACCACTGTCTTTTCCAAAAAAGATGAAATAAAAAACTCATTAATATCCAAATATTCTCTAATTAGTTTAACTATTTCTTTTTCATCCCCTACCTCTTTTAATTCAATATCATATTTTAATTTTCCTTTATATCTGATGAGAACATCTCTTAATTCCTTTACCTCGGATTTCACCGAGTTAATCTCTTCCAAATTCATATCATTTATAGAGATTCCATTAAGATTTTTATCATGGAAAACAATAAACTTATTATCTTTGGTTTTTCGAACATCCAATTCCACCCAGATTCCCCCAACCTCTATTGTTTTATCAAAAGATTCGAAGCTATTTTCTGTAGAGGTTAAGCCTCGCGCTCCCCTATGAGCAAAAATAATTGTTTTTTTACTCAACAAATGCCCCCACAACTTCTTTCCCTTTTCCCTTAGAATGGAAAGAAAGATTTGATAAAATAAAAATTACGAGAGATGTCCATATAAATAAAAAACTAATAAAATGTATAGGAGTAAAAGATTCTTTAAAAATAAAAATTCCAATTATAAGATTTAAAGATGGCGCTATATACTGGAAAAATCCTATGTAAGATAATTTTATAAGTTTTGCTCCTTGAGAGAAAAAGTAGATTGGAATAGCTGTAAGTATCCCTCCGATTATAAGAAGTAAAAGATAATAGAATGAATTCAGAGGAATGATCTCCATTGCTCTAATACGAGAATCAATTAAAATATAAAAAACGAGGGGTAACATAAAGAGAGTCTCTAAGTTTAAACTGATTAGGGAATCAACTTTTGAAACCTTTTTAGTAAGACCGTAAAAACCGAATAACAAAGTTAATCCTATAGCAACCCAGGGGACTTTTCCATAACCCACAATAATTATAATAACTCCTGCTGTTGCAAGCAAAAAAGCAAGAATTTGAATCTTTTTAAGCTTTTCCCTTAAAAAGATCATCCCTAAAACTATACTGAAAATAGGATTTATATAATATCCCATACTTGCCTCTACAACTCTATCATGATTTACAGCCCATACAAATAAAAACCAATTTGCTCCCAGTAAAAAGGAGGAAACTGTTATTAATAAAATTTTTTTCTTTTCTTTTACTAATGAAAATATATCATTTTTCTTCTTTCTAATTATATTCAAGCTAAGAAAAAAAATAAAAGCCCAGAAGATACGGTGAGCAGTTATCTCTAATGAATTTATCTTAATTAATAATCTCCAGAATAGAGGGAGTACACCCCATATAACAAAGGCTGAAATTGTGTAAAATATTCCAACTAATTCCTTATTGTCTTTCAACTTCCTTTCTTTTTAAAACATTCACTATAAGCCATAAAAAAAATGATACTAAAAAGAAAATTATAATTTCTTTTGTTGGTGTACAAAAACCGCATAATCTTTGATTTAAAAAAATAAAAGAAACAATCCAGATAAAAATCGTATCTTTTTCTCTGAAAATAGATTTTTTTAAGCTGTACTTGTACTCAGGCCATGATAGTTTCAAACTTTTTGGAAAAAATCTTGGAACTTTATTTTTATACTCCTCATAGGCTTTTCCGAATTTTTTTAACAAAAAGTTTTCTTCAGCGAGGACTATGTAATAATAGTAAACCCAGAAAATAATAGTTCCCAATAATATAAAGATAAGGTTTCCTGAAAACATGAGAAAACCCAAAAATATTAAAAAATTACCTAAATATAGAGGATTTCTTACAAGAGAGTATAAACCGAAATTAACGAGAGAATTAGCTTCTATTCTCATTCCTCTACCGCTGGTTTTTTCTTTTGCAAAGCCTGCTACGAAAAATCTTATTAATTCTCCGATGATTGCTATTATCACACCAAAGTATTTAAGGTAAGAATATTTTATTGAAATTGGGTAAGAGCCAAAAGCTAATAGAATGATTATAAAGGGTAAAGGTAATATTCCTCTGTTTTTAAATAAGAATTCGCCTATCTCAATTTTTCTCTCTTTCTCCATTTTAAAGTAGAGTATAACATTAAACAGAATTTTTATAAATAATTAATTAGCTTTTCTCTTCCTTTGCAATAAAAAATTCAAAAGCAGAGATAGTAGCTGAAAGTTTTATCTCCTCAGCAGAACTTCTTCCCGCCCATGAGTTGTCCTGATTTACATACATTGTTTCAAGTTCTCCTCTTATTCTTTCTATTGAAAAATTAGGATCTCTCTTTTTTCTGAATTCTAATTTTTCCAAAACACTCTCATAAATTTCCTTATAAAGTTTTTCTTCCCATTCTTTTATCTCCATTTTAACCTCTTTCTATTCTATCTATTAATAGACCTATTTTATAAATAAGTTCTTCTCTGTCTGCTTTTTCATCAGGAGAAAATTTTGCTCTCTCAATCATGTTAAATATATTCTTTATATCTTCAGATAAAGTCGGCTCTGTTTCTTTTTCGATGATTTTTATTAATTGTTCCACAGTTATTGCAGGGTTGTCTATTCCAAATTTATTGATTAAATATTCAAATAAAAAATTGTAAGCAAATGCAAAAAATTCTTTTTCTTTAGATTTTTTCGCTTCCTTTCTCCACTTTTTAGCCATTTTGGAAGCAACAATCTTTCTCCTTAATCTTTTATCCTTCTGTATTCTTCTTTCCTTATAGACAAATAAAAGCTTAATAAAAAATAAAGAGACAGACAAGAAAATAATTAGCCAGAACCAGGTCTGATAAAAAACAGGTTTAAAAGAAGCCTTTAATTTCCTTATAGGTTTTAAAAAGTAGATATCTCTACTTCTTATCTTGATAAGATTCCCATTCTCTGCTGGAAAATATAGTGATTCTTCTCCTTTTTCAACAGCTATTTTTTGAGGTTTATTTTCAAGAGTAATATATTTATTTTTCTTTATATCAAAATATGTAAAACTTACTTTTGGTAATTCTAAATTTCCAGATATTTTTGGGATAATTAAATATTTAAAAATGGTTTTATTTCCCTTTGTTTTGATTTCAGGCTCATAAATTTCAAAGTATTTTTTTCTTATTATTGTCGGAGGTTTTAAAAAATCTTTAAAAACCTTCCCATCAAGTGTTATTGTATAAGTAATACCTTCACCTGTTTTTGCTTTTATTTTACTTGGTTTACTACTTAGCTTTAAATTATCAGAAACTATCCCTGAAAAAGATTTTCCTTTTTTCAAGGGAGGTAGAGGTTTAACATTAATGGTTTTTGGTTGCGAAATTATTATTACCCTCTTTGGAACAAAACTATCCCTTCCAAAACTAAAAAAATCATCATTAAAAAAATTATCAGGCCTGCTTATAATACCCTGAAGGGAGATTGAGGGAAGTTTCAGCTTTCCTGTTTTTGAGGGAGCGACTTCATATTTATAAATAGGAACCTCCCTATAATTAACACCATTTATCTTTCTTAAAGAACTTATTATATTTTCAGGTCTTTGTTTAAAAATATCATATATTGAATGAACAAAAAAATTATTAAAGTCTTCCTTTTCCATAAGATTTATATTACTAACTCTAATAGTGGGTTTTATATAGAGAGTATAATTTAAAAAGAGAGGTTCAAATTCATAAACCTCTACTTTAGAAACCGCTGTATCAATAAAGTAATCTTCCTGACGCTTACCTGTACCTATTTTTCCACTATTTTCAAAATAGACTTCCACTTCATTTGTTTGATATAGTTTTTTGTTGACCTTAAGGTTAATCTTTGGAATAATAATTTTTTTTCTATCACCAAGATAGACTAAGACATAAGATATTTTTAAAATTTCTGAAGAAGAAGTTTTTCCATTTATAAAAGAGTAGGAATGGCTGGAAGAGGAATATCTGTTCAAAACTTTCAATCCTTTTATAGATGGAAACTTTAAGGATTCGGGAGAAAAGTTTAATTTTTCATTTTTTCCTTCAATTGAAATTATGTATGTAAAGGACTCTCCCCTTTTCAAAGTATTATTGTCAACATATGAATTAATAATAATTTCTGAATAGAGAACGGAAAAAGGAAGAAGAAAAAGAATAATCAAAATTAGAAAATTACCAATCTTTATCTGTCTTTTTCTTACCATTTGACTTTCTCCTTTTTAGTGCCTTCATCATCTTATCTCTCCTCTTGGCTTCCCTCTTCTTGAGATTCTTTAAAAGATTATTCAAAAGATTCTTCTTCATATTCTGTTTTTGTTTATCCTTTTTCTTATCCATTTTTTTGTTTTTGCTCTGGGATTTATCGTTTTTATTGTTTTTTTGCTCTTTTTTTTGCTGTTTATTTTTTTCATTCCTCTTTCTTTTCTGTTTCCTCATCTTTTTCAAAACTATTTCAAGATTCTTTTTGGCTCTAAAAAAATTTGGATCTATTTTTAGTGCATTCTTATAGCTTTCAGCAGCTTTGTTAAAATTCCCTCTTTTTAAATAAAGATTACCTAAATTATACAATGAAAATTTTCTTAAATCCTTATTTTTACTTTCTGCTCCACTTTTAAAGTATTTTTCTGCTTCGCTGTCTTTTTTAAGCTTATAAAGAGAATCTCCTATATTAAAATCAAGCTTTTTATCATACATTGCATAATCTTTGGCCCTCTGAAATTCTTTCAATGCTTGAGAGTATTCTCCCTTTTTATATTTTTTCACTCCTTTGTTATTATGATAGTTTCCTTTATCAATTATGGAACTATTTATATTTAAGATAAAAATTAAAATCAGGAGAAAGATTTTATTTAACCCTTTTTCCCCAACAGGCATCATAGATGAAAATAGAAGAAATAAAAAGCCTATGATAGCAAAATAATAGTATTTCTCTTTATATTCAACAAGAGAAACATTTATTTTATTTGAACCTTTTGATGGTTCATATTTTAATGCTTTTTTTATATTTTCAAAAAGGTCTAAAGAAAAATAGAATTTTCCATTACTCTCCTCAGCCAATCTCTTTAAAAACCCTATATTAAGTTTTGAAATCACATAATTACCATCTTTGTCTTGTTTGAATCCCACTATCTTACCACTTTTATTGTACACAGGGATTCTTGCTCCTTTCAATGTCCCAACAGCAATTGTAAATATTTGAATCCCACTCTCCTTGGCTGTTTTTAAACAATCTTTCAAATTACTTTCTGTATCCTCACCATCCGAAAGTATTATTAACTTTCTCTTTGCCTCTCTGCTCCTAAATACAAGAGAAACAAGGGAAATTAGATCTTTAAAATTTGTTCCCTGCAAAGAAACAGTAGCAGGAGAAAGGGTTTTAACATTATACTTTACAAATTCATAATCAAGAGTAAGGGGAACAACTATCTTACTCTCTCCGGCAAAAGCAATTAAGCCCACAAAACCACCATAGTATGAGTCCATAGTTTTACTTAAAGCGTTCTTAACTCTCTCCAATCTTGATGGACTGATATCCTGAGATAGCATTGAATTGGAAACATCGACAGCAAAAATAACATCCTCTCCTTTTATCCTTACTGTTTTCTCCTTAACTCCCCACCGCGGTTCCATTATTGCAAGAATCAGGAAAGAAAGGCCTATAATAAAAAGAGTTTTTTTTATAAATTCTCTCTTTCTGTTCTTATTAATCATAGTTGGTAAATTTTTATATTTCAGAGATATTTTTTTCGATCTGAGCTGAAAAATCTTAGTTATAATCAAAACAATGAAAAATAGAACAAAAAGCAGGATATAAGAAAAATTTCCCCAATGCATCTTTTTATTTTACCATAAAAAAAGATAGTGGTAATCTACTTTGAGTTTTTATTTATTTGTGTATTTTTGAGCTTTTTTTGAATTCTCTTTATTTTTTCGATCAAATTCTTTATTTCAGGTTGGTCATCATTCAAAGATAGAGAGGCTTTAAAAGCCTTTAAAGCCTGATCAAACTCATTTAACCGAAGAAAGGAAAGACCTAAAAGATTAATTACATGATAATCACTGTCATAGATTTTATTAGCTTTCAATAGATTCTTAAGAGCTTCATCCGTATTATTTTTATAGAACAAGAGTTCCCCTTTCAGAGCATAGTACTCAAAGTCAAACTTTTTGTTATCCTTTAAAGTCTCGATTACAGGCATCGCCTCATCGTATTTATTTAATTTCAAAAGCAATTTAGCATATCTAACAATCCCTTCGCCAAAATCTTTTTTCTCGGAAAAACCGAGTTTATAAAATTTTTCTGCTTCACTAAATTCTCCTATGTTTTCATATTCATTGGCAATTCTATAATAGTTTAATCCCTTATTCTTTTTATCCAGTACCTTAAATGCCTCCATCGGATGAGCAACACTTCTGACTGGTGAAACTGTAAAATTGTTTTCTTTTGTATCAATGGGAACATTAGAGCTATACAATCTTGCCGTTATATCAAAAACAGCAGAGGGTATCTTCCCATCATTTATTGATATGTATTTAAAGAAATCATTTTGCCCTGCCGGGATTTGGAAAACAAAGGATCTGGAAAAATCAGGATATCCAGGTCTATTCTTTATGATAAGTTCTATTTTACCTTTCTTTATATTTTTAACATTTTCAGCACCTATAAAAATTAGGATATTATCAGCAAGAGAAAAAATCTTTTTAGGCTCGATATTCAAAAGATAGTTTTTAAATTTAAAAGGTCTGTAAACAATATCCAAGGCTGATTTTTCCACTCTATAAGTTGGTATTGGTGTCAACAAACGTGGCACATTTGAGGAAGGTGGAATTCTTATATCTTTTTTCACATAGGTAAATTCCTTTTTTATTGAGTTTTGCAAGAGAACGATTAATTGATAATCACCGGGTATTACCGGGAACATATCATCAACACTCAACCCCAGAGGTTTTAACTTTGTATTAACCTCTTCTTCTGTAAAATAAAAGGAATAATTTTTAGAATAATGGTAAACTATCTGTTTTCCTTTTTTTAAGCTAACATCAAGTTTTAAAGCAAAATAATATTTATCTTTTTCAGCAGAATAATCAAGAGATATTCTATGAGGTTTTATTGAAAAATGTAGAAAATTGAGTTTTGTTTGAGGATCAAAGCTAAGAGTATAGAAGAAATCATTTTCTATATAATTCATTGTATAATCCACTTTTACTATTCCTTTAAAATCCAGAAAATGTCTGGCATAGCTAACCTTAACCCTCTTTTTTGGTAAATCAAAGATTTGACTTAAAAGAACAGAACTTCGTGTAGTAGGCATTGAGAAAAAGGACTCTTCTCCCGGAATCAAAGAGAGTACTGATTTTGCTATTGAAGGAGCAACCTCTTTTAATTTTCTGTAAATTGAATTAATATCTGTAATATCCACGCCTTCCTGATCCCTTAAAAGAGAAGCAGGGCCATCAAAGGCTGGATCATATAAAACATACTCTCCAATTCCATTTCTTTTATAAAAGATTATTCTAAAATATGCTGGTAAACCTAATTTTTTATCACCATAGTACCCCCAGATTTTAAGAGGATATAGACCAAATTTATTATCATAATTATTATGCACATTTGGAGGCCCTAACAGAATATAGATCTTCCCCATATCTGTCATCCATCCGGGTCTTGTGGTTTTAAAATGTTTATTCGCATATTTGAATCTTCTTATATGTTCCTCCTTAAATTCATTTTCAGGTGTTCCCGGAGTCGGATCTCTATACTGCCAGAAAAGTTTTATAAAGGCGTCTCTATCCCTATTGTTAGTAAGCTGGAGAAAGACCTTTTTTTCTATGGGTGTTATAATATAATAAACAAGATCAAGCCAGTCTCTATACTTTTTAGGAAGTTTTTTTATAAGTTCTTTTGTAGATATACCCTTTTTCTTTTCTTTAGTATAAGAAAACTCTGAAAATATCAAAACAAATGAAAATAAAAAAATCAACAAATAAATTATTCTCTTTTTCATCGAAAAAGTATATAGGAAATTGCTTTTCCAGTCAATATTTCTTTTGTACTTGCCTTAATAGTTGAAACATGTCTCAAGACCGGCAAGGGATTAATTTTATAGATATTAGTTATCTGAGAAAAATATTTTTCCTAATGAAAAAAATTAAAAAATATACTATACTAATAAAATGAAAGAAACAGACTCTATTGATTTTATCGAAGGGGATAAAGAAACTAAAAATTCAGATATTAATTCATTTCTTTATCTAATTTCTAATCTAAAAACAGGGACTTTTATAAACAACAGATATAAGATTGAAAAAAAATAGGCGAAGGTGGGGTCGGTGTTGTTTATAAAGCATACGATACCATGTTAGAACAAACAGTTGCTTTAAAGTTCATTAACCCTCTTATAACCTCAAATAAAAGAAAGTTTCATAGGATACAGAGAGAGGTTACTATTGCCAGAGATATTACAGATCCGAGACTTGTTAAAGTTTTTTCTTTAGAAACATGGCAGGATATTTATTTCAATGTTATGGAATTTGTTGAAGGAGAGAGCTTAAAGGATTATCTAAGGGGAAAAAAGAAATTATCATGGAAAGAATTTAAGCCTATTTTCTTTCAAATTTTAGATGGAGTTAAAACTTTGCATAATAATAATATAATACATAGAGATCTAAAACCATCCAACATCTTAATAACAAAGAAGGGAAAGGTAAAGATAGTTGATTTCGGTTTATCCAAAGACCTTGAGGATGAAACTAAAACATCTTCAATAGGGGAGATAACAGGCACTCCCCACTATATCCCTCCTGAACAAGTAATAGGAGAACCTCTTGGCTTCTACTCTGATATTTACCAATTAGGTGTAATTCTATTTCAGGTAATCACCGGAAAACTTCCCTATGATAATTATACTTCAACAGTTGAGCTTTTATATAAAAAAGTAAGTGAACCTTCCGTTAATAAATGCATTATTCTTAATGAAATCCCTGAATTTTTAAGTTTTGCTATTAAAAAAGCAATGGAAATAGAACCAAAGAATAGATTTAAAACCGTTGATGAATTTAAGGAATTTTTATCAAGAGAGAAGGTTACATTTATCGATAAATTTCTATGTAAATTCAAAAAACTTCGAAAAAAGGTAATTTTCAAATTTATTTTAATTGGTTTTTTATTGCTTTTTATATATTTTTTTGCAATCAATAACAAAACAATCAGCAGGATAAAGTATAATAAAAGCAAATTGATTGCTTCTAACTTTGTGGGGGTTAAGCTTTTTGAGAAAGAATTTTCTCCCTATTATGTTTACAAAGCGATTCTCCTAAAACCTACAGAAAACTTTTTAAATATAAAAGCAGGCTCCATAAACAAAAAAGAAAAAATTGTTGTTGTGTTTCTAAATTATAAAGG
>JALXDT010000298.1 GCA_027070475.1 Candidatus Aminicenantota bacterium
GTGAACGAGTATTGCCAGAAAATTCTTTTCATCAGAACCAAGTTTTCTGTTTTTCTCCACCCCTTCTTCCTTTTTAATATTAGCTTTTTTGTCTTTTTTGTTTATATTACCGGGACTTTTTTTACTTTTAATATTCTGTATTCCCTGATCTTTAAAATCATTATTGGATAAAATAAGCTGACTATCCATTTTTATTACCTCCTTTCTTCTTAAATTCTTTTATTTTTTCCTGATATCCTGCCTGTTTTGCTAAAAAATCTATTAAATCCAGAAAAGCCTGTTTATGCGCCGTTGATAATCCCTGCAAAATACTTGTTCTAACTCCTTTCTTCATTGTGAGTATACTCAAACCTATCGAGTAAAACATTTTTTTATCAGTATTATAATAATGTATTATACTATCTATAGCTGCCTGAGGTTCCAATGTTTCAAGAATAGATTTGATCCTTGGATCAACCTTTTTCGCTTTCCGTGCTTCATCAAGCTTTTTCCACTCCTCGTTCAGCTTCTTTCTTTCCTCTTCAAGTTTCCTTGCTTTTTTTTCAATCTCTGCCTGCCACTGTCTTAATGCTTCCTCTTTACTTGCCAATATCTTAGCCAATCTTGAATAATACTCCCTTTCTTTTTTCAGCTCCTTAATGAATTCATCTAAAGCAACTTTTGCACTCTTTTCAGCATTCTGAGAACCTAAGGGCAGCATAGAAAATATCAAAAATAAGAAAATTACTACACCAACTAATTCTTTATAAAATTTAATTCTCATGATATCTCTTAGAATTTAAAAAAATGTCATCAACTATTTTCTGTTCCTCCTTATCCAACTCATACAAATACTCTTTCCATTTCTTCTCTCTGTAGTTCTCAAGAACTTTTTTTGACTTTCTTGCTTCAATCCACTCTTTTAATTTCTCTTCTTCAATCTTTTTTTTCTCTTCAACTATTTTTGACTGAATTTTTTCAAGTCTCATTAATTGACCTATATATCTTTGAGTAAGATTAAAAAACTTCAAATCAATTTCACCCTCCATTAAAGACTCTAATACTTTTCTCCTTTCTCTCTCTTCCCTGTATATTTGTTCCAATCTCTCTTCAGCCTCAACTCTCTCCTTTTTTGCTCTTGCCCAATCCTCCTTTTTCTTTTTCTCTATATTTATTCTATATTTCAAAAGAGTTTCCAATGAAAATTTAAACCTCTTCATTTTTAAATATCTCCTTTAATCTTTTCAGTGTTTCATCATATTTTGAACTTTCATCAACCCTTTGTTTTAAAAAAGCATTGATTGAATTAATCCTCAAAAGTGCCTCATCTATAATAGGATTACTCCCTTTAACATAAGCTCCGATATTGATAAGATCCTCAGCATCATTATAAGCCGAAAGAAGCTCTCTCACCTTTCCGGCATAAGTAAGATGCTCCTCATTTACTATTGAATTCATAACTCTGCTCACGCTTTGTAACACATCAATTGCAGGATAATGGTTTTTATTGGCTAATTTTCTATCAAGGACTATATGACCATCCAAGATTGATCTACTAATATCAGCCACTGGCTCTGTTATATCATCTGCCTCAACAAGAACAGTGTAGATACCGGTAATACTCCCTTTGTTCTCAAAATTCCCCGCTCTTTCTAAAAGTCTTGGAAGAGCTGAGAAAACAGAGGGAGTATAACCCTTTGTGGAAGGAGGCTCTCCTGTTGCAAGACCTACTTCTCTTTGTGCATAGGCAAATCTGGTTAAAGAGTCAAGCATAATTAAAACATTATAACCCTTTTCCATAAAGTACTCTGCGATTGCTGTACCCGCATAAGCAGCTCTCAATTTTAGCAGAGGGGGTTCATCTGAAGTAGCTACAACTACAACCGATCTTTTGAGGCCTGTACCAAGATCTCTCTCAATGAACTCTTTTACCTCTCTGCCTCTCTCCCCTACAAGAATTATCACATTTATGTCAGCACTGGTATTTCTTGCTATCATCCCTAATAGAGTACTCTTCCCCACTCCTGAACCTGCAAAAATTCCTATTCTTTGCCCCTTTCCTATTGTGGTAAATCCATCTATTGCTCTAACTCCTGTTTCCACCTTCTCAGCTATAATTTCCCTTCTTAAAGCTTTGGGTGCTCTTCTGTAAATAGGATAATAATCTTCACTGATAATAGTTTCCCTATCATCAATTGGATTACCCAGAGAATCTATAACTCTTCCCAATAATTTTTCCCCAACCTTAATCTTTGGATACTTTCTTGTTGCAATAACTTTATCACCAACACCTATTCCTGTCATTTCATCAAGAGGCATAGAAATAATATTGTTTTCTCTAAAACCAACAACTTCCGCTATCAAATTTTTCCCTGATGTTGTCTTTATTTCAAGGAGTTCTCCCACTGAAGAAAGAGGACCTTCACTCTCCACCATAACACCAGTAACTCTTACAACCTTCCCATAAAATCTGTAGGGGGTGCTTAGTCTTATTCTATCCACTAAAGAGGAACCTTCATTCATCATTTTTCTTCCAGAATATTTAATACCTCTTCAAGCTTTGTCTCTACTGTGGAATCCACTTCTCCCATATCTGTTTGTATTAAACAGCCACCGCGCGTAATCCCCGGATCCTCTACAATCTCTATTTCCTTTCCAGAAAGAAGTGAATCGAGTTTTTCTCTATTGCTTGTTAAAAATTTATAATCTTCTGAACTAACCTTTATTACTATCTTCTTTGAATCAATTATATTTTTCGTTGTCTCCTTGATAACATTTAAAATAAACTCTTCACTGCTTTTTATTTCAGCTGATACTATCTTTTTCAAAGCTTCTTTAACTATTAATATCATTTCACTCTGAGCTTCTTCATAAACCTTTTCCCGTAAGCTGTTTAGTTTTTCGAGAGTTTCTTTATATCTTTCTATTAATTCTTTTACTTTTTCATCTCCATCTTTTAAACCTTTATCAAAACCTTCTTTATATCCTTTCTCATACCCTTCATTGTAACCTTTTTCATACCCATCCTTATAACCCTCTTCTACTTTTTTCCTTTTCTCTTCTTCTGTTTCAAGATTATTTTCCTTTTTTCCCTCAAATATTTCTTTATCTTTTTCCTTTTTTTCTTCTTTTTTTCTTTTTTCCTTCTTTAAATTCTCTTCCTTTACGAAATTATCAAAAGAAAATTTCTTTATTTCAAATTTATCTTGCATCTCCTTTTTTATTACCTTAAACAATATACTCTTCACCACCACCTCCTCCTATTGCAATCACACCTTCCTCTTCAAGTTCTCTGACGACTTCAACAATTTCATGCTGAGCCTTTTCCACATCTTTAACTCTAATTGGTCCCATATATTCCATCTCCTCTTTAAGCATTTCAACAGCCCTCTGAGACATATTCCTGAAGAATTTTTCCTTAAGCTCATCTGATGCCCCTTTAAGAGCAATAGCAAGACTCTTTTTATCCACCCTTTTCAATATTTCTGCTACACCGTGATCATCTATCATAAGAATATCTTCAAAAACAAACATCATATCTCTAACCTGAACAGCAAGCTCTGGGTTTTTGACCTCTATTTGCTCTAATATTTGTTTTGCAACTCTTCTTTCCATTCTGTTGAGAAGGTCAGCAACAGCTTTAACTCCTCCATATTCTTCAAGCTTATATGAACCAAGTGATTGCAATCTCTGGTCAAGAACAGATGAAATTTTTTTTACAATATCCGGAGAAATTTCCTCTAAGTTTGCCATTCTTATTGTAATTTCAGGCCTAATATCTTCTGGTAAAGATTCAAGTAATTCTGCTGCTCTGGAAGCTGACAAGTGAGCTAAAATAAGAGCAATTGTCTGGGGATGTTCGTTTTGTATGAATTTTGATATTTGCTGAGGATTTACCTTTTCAAGGGATGCAAAACCTACGGATTTTTCAAGAAGTTTAACCAATCTATCTATGATTTTTCTTGCCTGTTCAGGACCCAATGCTTTTATCAAAACACTTTTGGCATACTCTATCCCACCTATTGCTATATACTGTTTTGCTATCGCCATATTATAAAATTCTTCCATAATTCTTTCAGAGACCTCAGCTGGAATAGGGCCCAATAAAGTTATCTCTCTACTTATATCAGCAATTTCTTCCTCATCAAGTCGACTAAAAACTTTAGAGGTTATTTCATCGCCCAAAATTACCATTAAAATAGCTATTTTCTGAAGATTAGTTAAATTCTCATACTTCAGTTTCCCCATTATTCCTCCAGAAGCATACTTCTAATTATGGCAACAAGATCATCAGTATTTTCAGTGGCAAATTTCTGTAGCTTTTCTCTTATTATTTCAATCTTTTTTGCCTCTTTAGGAGGCTTATATTGACTTTCAATTTCCTTTTCGAGCTGTTTTCTCTCTTCGGCTGCATCTAATTGAGGAGGAGCCTCTTCCTCTATCTCCCCTACAGCAATGCCTCCAGCAGGAAGCGGAGATTTTTGTTTTTCAACCTCAGCGGTTACCTTCTTAACCATTGGTTTTAATACAAAGAAAATAAGGATAAGTGCCAAAAGCAATATTATTCCATATTTCATAGCTGTAGCTATTAATTTCTTCTTTTCCTGCGTTTTCATATATTTTTCAGATTCTATCTTATATGTTTCATCAAAAGAAAGATTTGCAACCTCAAGGGTATCGCCTCTATCTTTATTTATTCCCACCGCAGCAGCTACAAGTTTTTTTATCTTATCAAGTTCTTGTGGAGTTCTTGGAACTTTCTTTTCTACAACCTCCTTTCCTTTCTTTTCCAGTTTAACAGCATCATCAACTATAACAGAAACCGATAGTTTTTTTATCTCACCTGAGGGGAAAACTGTTTTTAAAACAGTTTTATTTATTTCATAATTTTTAACATCTTTTTTGATTTCTTTTGTTTTTACAATTCCACTACTTGTTTGAGTGGTATTACCGGCAACATTTGAGCCTACCCCAGGAGTACCGCCCTGAACACCTTCAGTGGATTTTTGAGTTTCAGTTTTCTCACTCCTTTCCACCTGCCCATTGGGATCATATATTTCATCCACCTTTTCTTTTTTAGTAAAATCAAGGTCAGCCACGACACTTGCTCTAACCTTTCCTATCCCCACTATTGGTTCGAGCAGAGCCACTATCTTTTTCTCCATTTCTCTGCTAACCTTTTCCTTTATCTCAATTTGTCTGGAATTTAGTTTTACATCTGGATTCGAAGAATCCGATGAAGCAAGAAGTCTGCCGTAAACATCCACTATAGTCACATTTTCAGGTGTAAGCCCTTCGACGGCTGAAGAAACAAGATGAACAATTGCCCCTATAACTGACTTTGAAAGAACTGTTCCGGGATACACATTTAAAATAATTGAAGCTTTGGCTGGTTCTCTCTCTTCAAGAAAAACGGATTTTTTCGGAAGAACAAGATGAACCTTAGCAGATTTAACCTCTCTAATGGAAGAAATTGTCCTGCTTAATTCCCCTTCAAGAGCTCTCAGGTAGTTTATCTTTTCCATAAATTCAGTCATTCCAAGTTTGGATTTATCAAACACCTCGAATCCTACCCCTCCTCCCTTGGGTAAACCCATCGCAGCAAGATTAATTCTCAACTCATTAACTTTATCTTCAGGAACCTTTATTACATTACCACTTAACCTGTACTTAACCTTCATATCCTTAAGTTTTTGCATTATAAGTGAAGCATCTTCATCATTTAAATTGGAAAAAAGAACAGCATATTGAGGAGTATTTGCCCACATAATTAAACCGATCAACCCGGCAAAAACAATCAAAATAACTGAAACAAAAAATATCTTTTGTGAGGTCGAAAGATTTTTAAAAATATCCCTTATTTGAGTTAATATGTTTGGCATTTTTTATCACACCCTTGTTCTCATTAATTCTTGATATGCATCCATAAGTTTATTCTTTATTTCCATCATTAATTGAAATGATAGATCAGCTTTTTCAACAGCAATCAATGTTTTGTGAATATTTTTCTCCTCTCCTGTGACAACTTTTTTTATCTCCTCATCAGCTTTTTGCTCAACTTTTGAAACCTCATCTATTGCATCCTTCAAAATCTCAGCAAACTTCCCGCCCTCTTCTTTTCCGGTTTTGTTAGCTTTATCAATGGAAATTCCTTTTTCTATCTGTTGAATTATCTTTGAATAATCTGTAATCTTTGGATCAGACATTATTACCTCCCTATATCAAAGGCTTTAGATATCATATTTTTTAAAGACTGAATTACAGTGACATTTGCTCCATAGCTCCTTGAAGCATTCATTAAATTTACCATTTCTGTTACCACATTTACATTGGGATAAGAAACATAACCATTCTGATCTGCATCCGGATGTTGAGGATCATACTTTTTTATAAAAGGTGAAGGGTCTGTAATAATTTCTTTTACTTCAACACCTTCGGCAACCTCATCAGAAACAGCAGAATTCAGAATATCATTAAAATTATCCTCCCCTATTTTAGTTGATTCAAAAATTACATCCTTTCTTCTATAAGGTCCCCCTTCAGGAGTTCTTGTTGAATTTACATTTGCTATATTAGTAGAAATAATCTGAATTCTCTTTAATTCTGCTGAAAGGCCGGATGCTGCTATATCAAAAATAGTAAAATGACCTCCCATCTTTACCTCCTACCTGATGTTATAGCAGTTCTGATATCTTTTAACTTTTTAGTTATCAATTGTATTCCAAGATTATAAGATATATTATTTTCTGTGAGTTTAACCATCTCCTTTTCCAGATTAACATTATTTCCATCAGGTCTTGCTGGAGCGGAAGAAATTTCCACTTTGGTTGAAAGATTTTCCAGAGAATTTGAATCCGTAAAATGTCTCGGATCCGTTGCCTTTAAAGAAACATTATCTTCTCCATCTCCAAGAGCCTTTTTAAAAGCCTCTTCAAAATTAAGCTCTTTGGCCTTATAGTTCGGAGTATTTGCATTTGCAATATTTGAAGCAATCACACTTTGTTTTTTCAGACTTTCATCTAAGAATTTTTCCAGAATAGTTAAATCTACACTCTCTATTAAACTCATTTTCCAACCTCACATTATAATATTCACATAAAAAACTATCAAAAATTATGCCACATTAATAATATGGTAAAAAATGATAATTTTGCCAAGAGGTGTCTGATTTTTGACTTTTTTTTAAAAAGATGACTTTTTTAAAATTCATATGAAATTCCGAATCTTAAACTTCTCGGAATCTGCAATTCAACAGCATTTCTCTTTTCAGGGGTGAAAACATACTCGGAAAGTTCAGCACCTATATCAAACAGATTAAAAAAAGATAAAAAAACATTAATTTTTCTTTCTCCTATGTTTATAAGATAATTTATCTTGAAACTCATATCCCATACACAATCTTCTCTGGGACCTCCTTTGACCCCTCTTTCATCCTCAGCTTGAATGTGAGGGTAATAGAGAATCAATCTTCCGTCATTTATATAATAATTAATAAAGGCAAAGGGGTCACCATCTCTATACTTTATATTTCCACCCATGCTTAAATTTTTAAAAGGATAAAATCCGAAAAGAATCTTTCCTACAAAAGCTCTATCCCCATCAACTCTTCCATAACCATTAATCCAGGAGTTCGGGTCAGCCATGTTTTCATCCAAAAAACCAATATCATTGTACACAGGACCATTTCCAAATGCAGTATACCCCATCCCCATATGTGCCATAAAGGAAAATGAGAAAAACCAGCTCTTCTTTTTCATGCCTAATATATTAAACAAAAATTCCGCATAAAAAGGATCCTTATCAAAATCATAATTTGTCAGAATATAATCTTCGGGTTTTGATTGAAAGTAGAGGTTAAAGCTATCAACCTTTTTATAGATTCCATCATACTCTCTGTATTTCACCCAGAGATTATTTGAAAATTTTGCATAAACTCCTCTCAGGTTAATTTTAAAAGCGGGCGATAACCTGATTGTTGATGCAATCATAAATCTTCTTTCATAGGGAGTGTTCAAATTCTCCGAAACATTGTGATATTCCCCTCCTGTATAACCAATCTCATTTCCTGAATTACCATAAATTATTCCGGAAGGCCTTTGATTTTCAAGAAAAAAATTGATATTTTCTCTTATCTCATGAGGCTTTCCCCCGTAAAAAACAGAAAAACTTATATTCTTCTTCTCAAAAAGAAAAGCCTGAAAATCATAGGCTATTCCACCTAAAAAAAGATTCCTTTTATGATCTTTATATGAGAGGGAGGAAGCTGTGTAATACAAGTGAGCTTTGATATTAAAATTATCAGAAAAGTAGTGGCCGAAACTTAAACCTCCTGCTAATATTGAATTTGAATTGTTGTAATCAGATCCCCTATTCCAAACGATTCTATACAATGGAGTTTTATTAAAATAGAGTTCTGTTCTACCGTAAGGATTTTCTTTTCCTCTTATAAAACTTTGTCTGGCATTAAAAAAAAAGCTTAAAACAGAAGCATCTCTCAGTATAAAAAATTTCTCTCCCTCTGTATTAATTGTCAGGGATTCAAAATCTCCCAATCTTTCAAAGGGTAAAAAACCTTCTCCATCATTGTCCATCAGATCTTTTTCAAATTCTGAAGAATATGGAGAAAGCTTTTCCTTCTCATATAAAAAAGATGAGCTTAACAAAAGCCCTTTTTTTGCATACTTACCTCCTAAAAATCCTGAAAAATAGTTTTGTCTTACGGTCTCAAAAGGAAGTCTTCCAAATTCGGAATTCATGTTTCCTCTGAACTTTTTATTTAAGGCTGAAACTATTTCCATATTCCCTTTTCCTATTTTTTTATTATATGAGCTTAAAAATGAAAAAAGTTCACTGTTTTCCTGAAAAGTTGAGTTTAAACTTTGGCTGAAATCATTGAACTGTCTTTTCAAATTAATGTAAGATAGAGATAGATAAAGGTCAGAATCATCTTTTAATGCTCTTTTTGAAAAAGTAATAACATTGTTTCTTAAAATTTGTCTTCTGGTCTCATAAAGCTTTTCAGCCCTTGTGATTGGATGCTTGTTTAATAAAGAGGGTGCGAAAGATAGATATGAGCCAAGGTTGGGTTCTACAGAGGAAAAATATATTCTGTTGAAACTTTTATTTTGTTCGTTCAAGAGCACATTAATACCTGATTTAATATTGTTGGAGGAACTTAATTTGTACCTATAATCAAGAGATAATGGCAAAATCACAGCACTAACTCCAGGATAAAGAGAGGAGTTTATTTTAAATCCCTCAAAATAATAATCAAAATTTAAAGTTGATTTTCCGTCAAAATAAACTTTAGTTCTATCAACAACAGAAAAGCCATTACTTTCTTCTATGAGGAATGTTGTGACAGGGAAAAAGTTTTCAAAAGCAGAGTTAACAAACTCCCCGCCGGGCAAAAGGGAGAGCATAAAGTTATCAATAATAAAATCACCTCTTATAAAAGAAAAATCATCCATTGAAACCAATGGTCTATAAAACAAAAAAATAATTAGAAACAATAAGCTTATTTTTTTCATCAGATTTTATAACAAAAAACGAATATTTAGTAAAGATTAAAGCCCCCTGGGGGTTGAAAGTGTCAGAATATCAACTTTTTGAAAACCCAAAGGTGTGAGAACCTTTCTTATCTCAAAAAAGGTGGCACCTGTGGTCAATATATCATCAATAATTAAGAGATTTTTATCTTTAAAAACAGAATTTTTTATCTCTTTTTTCAAACCAAAGCTTCCTTTTATATTTTTGATTCTTTCCTGACGAGATAAGGAGGCTTGAGAAATCCCATACTTTTTTCTTTCAAGAAAAGAAAATTTTTCAATTTTGTCTTTTTCAACTACCCAATTTGAAATAAGCTCTGCTTGGTTAAATCCTCTTTCCCTTAGCTTCTTTTTATGAAGGGGAACAGGTAAATAGTAGTTATAATCACTTAAAAAATCAAGGGAATATTTTTCTTTTAAAAATTCCACAAGTTTTCTACCAACAGGGATATATCCATAGTATTTAAAAAGATGAATAAAATCTTTAACAATATTTTCAAAAAAGAGGAAAGAGTATAGAATACTTTCACTGTCAAGAGCTCTTTTTATCTCTCTAAATCTATAAAAATTAAGCTTTTCCTCACAATCTTTGCAGACCAGAACTTCATCTTTATACAGAGTTTTTCCGCAAATTTTACACTTAGAGGGAAAGATGAAATTTAAAAAACTTTGAAAATATCTTTCGGCTAAATATAACCTTTCTCTATCTTTTCCTGGCATTCAACACAGTATTTTGCCCATGGAATAGCTTCTATTCTCTTGGGATTTATCTCTTTACCACAATATTCACATATTCCATAAGTCCCTTTCTCAATCTTCCTTAAAGCTACTTCAATTGCCTTAAAAGTTTTTAATTCTCTTGACGAAAGTTGTGATAAATAGTGAAGGCTATAATGAATAAGAGATTTATCCCCCTCATCCATTGCTATATCATTATCCGCATCAGATCTTTTTATAAGATCATCAAGGGTTTCTAATATCTCTGCTCTTCTTTTTTCTAACTTTTTTTTCATTCTTTTTATAAAATTTTCAGAAAGGCCCATCAGAACTCTCCAATTAAAGTCCTATATCTTACTTAAAGAGAATACTTTTGTCAATAATTCATTCGACCCCTAAAAATCGTATAAGAAAAGTTTAAAAACATCTAAAAAGAATTACTCTATTTTTTCATTTAAAATTATCCGTATCAACCCATTCATTTTTAATTATTGTCCACCAGTCAACAGCAAGTCCCTTTAAAACATAATCATAGGGAAGCCAGCCATAACCATCATCTCCCCACTCCTTGCCCCAGGAATTCTTTATAAGAAGTGCTCCCATTGTTTTATCACCGCAAAGCTCATTTTTAATTTCAATTGTATCAGAATAACCAACAGCCATAACAGCATGTCCCCCTTCTGTTTTTTCATTTTTACAGGGAAAGGGAATTTTCCCATCATCCTCCTCAGCCTGTTCATAGGAACTGTAAACAGAAAACCCGAAAATCAGTGCCAAACCGCTTGAAAGGTGAGTTTTTACCCTTCTTAAAAGCTCCTCCCGTGAAAGAGATGGTGTGTCTAATCGGTAATACCTGATTGCCTGATAATTCTGGGCAAAGGCATAGCAAAAAGGAGTAGGTTCCTTATCAAATTTTTTCTCATCATAGGGCCAATACTCCTCCGGGGGAACACCAAACAAAACCATAGCTCCTATTGTTGTCCTGATGAATGCTCCAGAATCTCCCTTCCAGCCAAGAAGTTTCCTTGTTACTTTGTAAAGAAAATTTCTTGAACCTTTAATATACTTATTAAAAGCTCTCTTCTCATAATATTCAAGAAGGGAGATAGCAGCCTGAGCTGTACAGGAACCAAGAGCTCCTTGATCCTTTACAGGTGAACACCATTTTCTAAGATCAACCGTCGGAGGAAGCTTTTTTCTCCTTTCAACAGATGTCTTTTTTAAAAGATTCCTGATCTCCCTCTTCTCCTCTGTCCAATCTCTGAAATCGGGAAAATCAGGGATCCACCCCATTCCTCTCTTTTTCATAATTCACCTCCAAAAAATAATTTAAGAAAATTACCTTTAATAGTCAACGCACTTATCCAGCACCATCTTTTTAGATTAGTGTTTCTCAGGTAAAGTTTTCTTATTACATTATCCTTTAGTTAACTCACATTTTCATTTACCGTCGGAAAGAAAGTGCTGGATAATTTTTCTTAACTAAAATTATCCAGCAGGGCAGGGTTGCACTCATTCTATTTAACTTTTATAATAAATTATGTTTCTTTTTTTTTATAATACTATTATATTTATTTTATCCCCTCTCCTTTTTTTTTTTTTTTTTCTTTGAGTTTTTTTTAAAAGAAAGAAATTTAGGTTTTATCTTAATAGATTTTACTTTAAAAAAAACAGATATAAA
>JALXDT010000299.1 GCA_027070475.1 Candidatus Aminicenantota bacterium
CCCTTTGAATCCTTTGAAAGGGAGGTAAATAAATCCCTCAGTTCAATAAGCGCTCTTTTATCTCCGTTTTCAAAAATTTTTATTATAATAGATGAAAGAAGCTTTTCCTCCGTAAGTTCATCCTCACTTACATTTTCGGGAAAAGCTCCCTTTTCAAAAGCATGGTTTAATATATCCTCTGAAAACTCTTTAAAAAAGTCAAAGAATTCTGCTTTTGAAACTCTTTTCAGATAAAACTTTTGAACTCTTGAAATTATAGTGTCAAGGATTGTATCAATCCTTGATGTAGTCAGTATATAGTGAACATAAAAGTGAGGTTCCTCTAAAATCTTTAAAAAGGCATTTTGAGCCTCAATATTCATTCTATCTATATTCTCAATCAAAACAACCTTTTTTCTTGAAATCATAGGCCTGCTTCTTATGAATTTTGATATATCCCTTACAATATCAATCTTTATGATATCCTTTTCCGGAACAATTTTTAAAAAATCTGGATGGGAAGGAACTATATTTCCCTCTTCATCCTTGATTCCCTCCATAAGTTTGCAATTTCTACACTCTCCGCATGAATCTCCTTTACTCTTTTCGCAGTGAAGAGCCTTTGCTATTTCAAAGGCAAAAGAATCTTTAAAAGAGAGAGAATCTCCCGAAAGTAAGATAGCCTGAGAAATAGTATTCTGATAAATAAGCTTTTTAAAAAGCTCCTTTAATTCCCAATTCCCCGGAAAGTTTTTAAATGACATTTTAAAATTTCAAACAAACTCCAGCTGAGCTTTCAAAATTTCCAATATTTGCCGACTGACTAACAATCATCATATAATTTATGTTTACTCTAAAATAAATTGATGAAATAATCTTAAAATCAAATCCTCCGCCAAGATTAAACATGGGATCCACAGTTCTTTCAGGAGAGAGAAAAACTATTTCATAACCATATTTAGAGGTATAAACCTTATCTTCAGGGAAAATTTTATCAAACCCACCACCAAGATAGAAGAAGGGCTGAAATCTTCCCTTGTTCAAAGAATATACAATATTCAAACTCAGGGAAAGATGGGGAGATGTATCTATATCAACACTGTCTCCATCCGAAGGATCCTCAAGCATAATATTTGTTTTAAAGTGGTATGAAGATTTCAATAAAATTCCAAAATTCTTATAAAATGAATATGACAGAGAGCCTGTAATCAACGAATTTTTATGAGAAGGGGTTACAGGAAAATCATTTTCCCCTGAAACATAATCACCAGCACTCCCGTATTGCCCTACAAAATTCAGACCTCCGCCCATGAACATATTAAAATTCTGAGCATTTAGCCCTGTTAAAATTACTGTAAACACTATAAAAAAGAAAAATGTCTTAATTTTCATTCTAACCTCTCAGATTTTGATTTTATACTTACTTATCTTGTTTTGCAAGGTTTTTAAGGAAATACCCAAAAAATCGGCAGCCTTTCTTCTATCATTAAATTTTTTCAAGGAATCCACTATTTTAAACTTTTCAACTCTGTCCAGAACTTCAGAAAGAGGGCCTGATAGATCAATTTCTCCCTCTTCTCTGAACAAAAAAATATCCTCTCTTTTAATAATATCCCCCTTTGCCACAATTATCGCCCTTTCAATTGTATTTTGAAGTTCTCTTATATTACCATACCAATCATACTCCTTAAGCAAAACAAGGGCATCATCTGAAATTCCCTTTACCCTCTTTTTAATCTTCTCTCCTATCTTTTTTATAAAATAATCTATAAGCAGAGGAATATCCTCTCTCCTTTCCCTTAAAGGAGGAATTTCTATCGGGAAAACTGAAATTCTAAAAAAGAGGTCTTCACGAAAATTTCCTTTCTTTACCTCTTCTCTCAAATCTTTGTTTGTAGCAAAAACAAATCTTATATCAACAGATATTCTCTCAGTTCCTCCTACTCTTTCAAAGGATTTTTCTTCCAAAACCTTTAATAACTTGGGCTGAAGCTCAAGGGGTAAATCTCCAATCTCATCAAGAAAAACAGTTCCCTGATGGGCTATTTCAAGTTTTCCTCTCTTTGTTTTGTATGCTCCCGTAAAGGCTCCCTTTTCATATCCGAAGAGCTCTGTTTCAAGAAGCTTTTCAGGAATAGATGCACAGTTTATGCTTAAAAAAGGGAAATCCCTTCTCTTACTTAAAAAGTGAAGTTTTTTAGCAAATAGCTCTTTACCCGTACCGCTTTCACCTAAAAGAAGAACAGATGAATCTGTTTCAGCAACCTTTTCAAGCTTATCAAGGGCTGTTTTTAAAATCTGGCTTTCGCCTATTATCTCAATATCTTTTAAACTTTCAGAATAAGCCTCTTTTGAAATTTTCAGATTATAGTTTTCTATCGCCTTTTTTAATTTTAAGATTAAATGTTCAGGCTCAAAAGGTTTTGGAATAAAATCATAGGCTCCCCTCTTTATTGCTTCCACAGCCCTTTCAATTGAACTGAAAGCTGTTATTATTATAATTGGCAGATCAGGATACCTCTTCTTTGTTTCCTCTATTATTTCAAAACCATCTATATCAGGGAGAAAAAGGTCTGAAACAATGGCTGAAAATCTTTCCTCCCTTAATTTTCTAATCCCCTCTCTACCTGTTGTGACTCCAACACTTTCTATCCCCTCAGACTCAAGTATATCCTTTAAAAGCTCAAGATAATTCTCTTTATCCTCTATGAGAAGGACTTTCATCTTATTGAAACTGTTATCCTATCAGGATACTCCAAATTGATAGAGTTGCCATTCTTATCCCTTATATCAACTGAGCTCAGATCTATGTAGGTTGTACCTATTTTTTTAGGCTTAAATTTAATGGAAGCAAAGCTAATTATACCGCTTTTTCCTCCTTCAAAGGTTATACCAATGTCAACTCTTCCCGATGAATTATCAAAATTTGAAAAGGTTTTTTGATTGGATTTTGAAATATCTGTTACTTCAAGATATTGAGTATCAAAGGAGATTGTCAGATTTGCCCTTGAAGCTTTATCTTTTACCTTCCCTGATATTATCAAAGTGTATTCTCTTCCCTTCCCCATATAAAGTTTTTGAGGAAGAAATAATCTATTATCTGCCAGAGTTCTTTTTGGAAAGTTTCTTCTCCCCAACATTCTTCCCGACATTATATCAGGAAGAGGTTTTATCTTTTCATTTTTTCTCAACTCAATCGGAGATTCATCTTCTGGTGTTATACGAAGTTTTTTTACAATATAAGGGGTTATGGTAAAAATAAGGTCTGTTTGAGTATAATTATTTTTGGAATTTCCAAAAAGTTTACCTATAATCGGGATTTTACTCAACCCCAAAATTCCTGATAATGTTCTCTTCTCCTCTTCCTGAAGAAGACCTGCCAAAATATTTGTCTCTCCCTCCTTTAATCTCAAATTAACCTCTATTTCCCTGTTTCTTATTGAGGGAATGTCAGCATAACCCGACGCACCGATAGCTGATACCTGTATCTTCATTTTTAATGAAACTTCTCCGCCTCTGTGAATATAGGGAGTTACTTCAAAGTTAAGTCCAATGTCCTTATACTCATAACTCGTTACAGGAACAGATGACACTCCACCCGCAGCCATTGCCTGAAACTGAGTGTTCGGAAGCGGAAATTTTTCTCCGATTTTAAA
>JALXDT010000300.1 GCA_027070475.1 Candidatus Aminicenantota bacterium
TGTAATTAATCATAATATCAATACCCTACAGTATTACATTTTAACCAACGTACACCCACCCTATATCATGGCAAAAATATTTTTTTTGATGTGAGTATCATGAAGCGGAAAAACCACAGTATTGAACTAATCATGAATATTGGACGATAAAAATTTTATCTATGTCCCTTCATATACTACAAGACCTTTGAGACCAGGAGAGAAAAATGGAGAAAAATACAATTTCGTCATTACAGATCTTACAATGCCTAAACTCACAGGAATAGAGTTATCTGAAGAAATAAAGAAGATAAAACCAGATATTCCTATTATTTTACTGACAGGTTATAAGCAGGAGATAAGTGAAGAAATGACAAAAAAATATAATATTAAAAGAGTCTTACTAAAACCGATCAATATCCATACCTTAATTAAAACACTTAAAGAATTGTATTAAACTTAATTTGCAATATTTGTCCTTTTTACCTCCATTTGTTATAATTTATCACTTTAAAGAGAGGGAATAATGAAAGCAAAAATCACTGTAAAATTAAAGGAAATCGTTTTAGACCCACAAGGAGAAACAATTCTGCATTCTCTTAATGAGATGGGATATGATAAGATTAGAAAGGTAAGACAGGGAAAAGTTTTTTTTATCGAATTAAATGAAACAGATGAGAAGAAAGCGGAAGAATTGTTAAAAGAGATAGCTCACAAAGTCTTATCCAATCCTGTAATAGAAAACTATGAGGTTGAGATAGTAAAATGAGATTCGGAGTGGTTGTCTTTCCCGGTTCCAATTGTGATCATGATACTTTTCATGTATTAAACAATATTGTTGGGGTTAAAACTGATTTTATCTGGCATAAGGATAGTATTCTAAGTGATTATGATCTGATTGTTCTTCCCGGAGGTTTTTCCTATGGAGATTACCTTAGATCTGGAGCAATAGCAAGATTTTCTCCTGTGATGAATGCTGTAAAGGAATACGCTGATAAAGGAGGTCTTGTACTTGGAATCTGTAATGGGTTTCAGGTTCTTTTAGAATCTGGTTTATTAAAAGGTGCAATGTTAAGAAATAAAAATCTTCACTTTATATGTAAGTATGTTCACATAAGAGTTAAAAATACCAATACTCCTTTTACAAATGCTCTGAAAGATGGAAGTGTTTTAAAAATTCCGATTGCTCACGCTGATGGTAATTATTTTGCCTCGGAGGAAGATCTTAAAAACATAAGTTTAAACAATCAAATAGTATTTCAATATTCGGATGAAAATGGCAATATAAATGATGATGTAAACCCCAATGGTTCTCTTTTAAATATAGCTGGAATTATAAATGAAAAGGGGAATGTTTTGGGAATGATGCCCCATCCCGAAAGAGCTTCGGAGAAGATATTGGGTTCGGAAGATGGAAGATTTATTTTTGATTCAATTTTAAATTATCTTAAAAACAGGAGATAAAGATGGCCTTTGAAAATTTAGATAAATTATTGGAAGAGCACAACCTTACAAAAAGTGAATACAATAGAATTGTTGAAATACTTGGAAGAGAACCGAATCTCACCGAATTAGGTGTGTATTCTGTTATGTGGTCTGAGCATTGTAGTTATAAAAGCTCAAGGATACATCTCAAAAAACTTCCCACTGAGGGTAAGAGAGTTGTTCAGGGACCTGGAGAAAATGCAGGAGTTGTTGATATAGGAGACGGATATGTTGCTGTTTTTAAAATAGAATCCCATAATCATCCATCTTTTATTGAACCTTATCAGGGAGCTGCTACAGGTGTCGGTGGAATATTGAGAGATATTTTTACAATGGGAGCAAGACCTATAGCAGTAATGGACTCACTGAGATTCGGAGAGCTGGAAAATCCTTTAAACAGAAGGACATTTAAAGGAGTTGTTGCGGGAATTTCAGGATATGGAAACTCTGTGGGTGTTCCAACAGTTGGAGGAGAAACCTGTTTTGATGATACATACACTTACAATCCTCTTGTAAATGTTTTTTGCCTCGGAATCACCAAAAAAGACAAAGTTTTTTATGCAAGGGCAAAACACGTGGGAGCAAAGGTTTTCTATGCTGGTGCAAAGACAGGAAGAGATGGTATTCATGGTGCGACTATGGCATCAGCAGAGTTTGATGATTCTCTTGAAGAGAAGAGGCCAAATGTTCAGGTTGGAGACCCTTTTAAAGAAAAATTATTGATAGAAGCCTGTCTTGAGGCAATGGAAAAAGGTGTTGTTTCTTCAATTCAGGATATGGGAGCTGCCGGTCTTACCTCTTCCTCTGTGGAGATGGCTGATAGAGGTGGTAAAGGAATTGAGATAGATGTATCAAAGGTTCCCCAGAGAGAAGAGGGAATGACTCCATATGAAATTTTGTTATCTGAATCTCAGGAGAGGATGCTTATAGTAGCAGAACCGGGAAGAGAGCAGGAATTGAGAGAAATATTTAAAAAATGGGATCTTGATATTGTTGAAATTGGCGAAATTACAGATTCCGGGAATTTTACGGTTCTTGAAGATGGTAAAATTGTTGCCCAAATACCTGTTAGTTCACTTACTTCAGAAGCTCCAAAGTATGATAGGCCTTATTTAAATATTTTGGGAAGCAGAGAAAAGGAGTTAAAAAACGATGATTTTATAGGAGAATTAACTTTAAAAGAAAAGATTGAAAGCTTTTTGGATGATCCCAACATAGGTAAAAAGAACTGGGTTTTTGAGCAGTACGATCATATGGTTCAGACAAACACAGTCGTATTACCGGGGAAAGGAGTTTCAGTTATAAGATTAAAGGGAACAGATAAATTTCTTGCTTTAACAGTGGATGGAAATCCTGATTATGTTTATTTGAATCCTTATGAGGGAACTAAAAGAATAGTCTCTGAAGCATATTTAAATATTTCAGTAGCTGGTGCTGAACCTGTGGGAGCTACCAATTGTCTCAATTTTGGAAACCCTGAAAAACAGGAAATAATGGGTGAATTTAAATTTTCCGTTGAGGGAATGGGTGATGCATCAAAGTTTTTTGAAATTCCCATCACAGGTGGGAATGTAAGTTTTTACAATGAAACCAATGGAGTTGCAATAAAACCTACGCCTGTATACGGATTGGTAGGAATAATAGAAGGTGAGGAAAATATTTTAACACTGGATTTTAAAAATGACGGGGATAGTATCTATTTGATTGGTAACATAAATCCAGACTTTTCAGCTTCATACTATTTAAAGAAATTTTTTGGAAAAGTAGAGGGAACTTTAGGAGAAACTCCCCTTGGTATAAGCAAAAAAATAGGAGAATTTATACGAAAAAACAGAAAATTAATCAATTCAGCTAATGATGTTTCCCAGGGAGGTTTGTTTGTAAGTTTAATAGATTCAATTACTGAATCTCTTGGTTTTTCAATTAACATACCTGACTCTTATATTCCTGAACTTTTCCTTTTTGGTGAGGCTCCGGGGCTTGTATTAATAACAGTTTCAGAAAACTTTGAAAGAGAAATTGAAGAAGCAATGAATCATCATGCTTTGGAATATTTAAAAGTCGGGAAAATTAAATCAAATGAAATAGAAATATTTCAGAATAGCAAAAATATCTACAGAGATTCTTTAGATAATATAAAAAATATATTAAATGAGTCCA
>JALXDT010000301.1 GCA_027070475.1 Candidatus Aminicenantota bacterium
ATCTTATTTTTTACAGCCTGAATATCAATCTCACCTTTTTTTAAGAATAGGTTTCTTTTTAGAATTTTATAACCTTTAAGCTCAAGCACAAGGCTTGCAAATTCTTCCGCAATCTTCCCTTTTTCTTTTCTACTGTATTTATTACTTCTCAACTTATATTTAAAAATTTGAGTTTTCAGGAGTTTAAGAAGCATAATTAGAATTTTTTCTTTTTCAAATATCTATCCACTTCTCTTTTGATTGCTTTTTCTTTGAGTTTTTGTTTTTTCTCATACTTTCTTTTCCCTTTGGCAAGGGCTATTTCCACCTTTATAAGTCCCCTTTCATTAAGGTAAACTTTCAAAGGAATAATTGTAAGCCCTCTTTCTTTAACCTTGGAATGTATCCTGATTATTTCCTTTTTGTGCATCAAAAGTTTTCTTGTTCTCTTGGGTTCATGATTATTATATGTTGCCTGTTCATAGGGTGCAATGTATGAGTTTACCAGAAAGATTTCTCCGTTTTTTATTCTGCAATAGCTATCTTTTAAGTTAAAGCTTCCTCTTTTAGCACTTTTTACCTCAGAACCTCTCAGTTCAATCCCGGCTTCATATTTATCAAGAATTTCAAAATCATTGTATGCTTTTCTATTTGTTGACAGAATTTTCATTAATTTTCTCCAGTTTAACTTTTTCTATTCTATTTTCATTAACTTTTAATATCTTAATATGAAAACCATCAAACTCAAAGCTATCACCTTCCTCAGGTATTTTCCCCATTTTATCAAGAACAAAACCTGAGAAGGTGGAGAAATCCTCATTATAGGATAGGTTTAATTCAGGAATTTCAAGCTCTAATTCTCTTAAGGGAGTTTCTCCTCCGATTATCCATCCTCTTTCGGTTTTTGCAATATTCTTTTCTTTTTCCATGTCCTTCTCATCATCTATTTCTCCGGTTAATTCCTCTATAATATCCTCCATTGTAATAATCCCCTCAAAACTCTCAAATTCATCAACAACAATGGCAATATGAGTTTTATTCTTTCTCATTTTGTTGAGTGCAAATTCTATAAAAGCTGATTCAGGTAGATAAATGGGTTTTTTTAGAATTTCCTTAATCCTTATTTTCCTTTTATTTAAGTAGGCTGACATCAGATCTTTAGTTAAAAGAATTCCTTTTATATTATCAAGTTTTTTTTCATAGACAGGGAATCTTGAAAATCTATTTTTTTCTATTCTCTCTACAATCTTTGTTAGAGGTAAGTTGATTTCTATTGAAACAACCTTGTGCCTTGGGATCATAACATCTTTGACTCTTTTATTAAAAAATGAAAAAAATCTATGATACAGCTCTTTCCTGCGTTCCGAAGGAATGTCAATTTTATGGGATTTTAACCATAGAGCGAGTGTCTCTTCGTCAATGTGAGGTCCCTGTTCCTGCTCTATTTTTACTCTCTTTATAAACAAGTTAGTTATCCAATTTAAAATCAATACAAAGGGAGAAAAAAGTATTTTAAAAAACTTGATAAAATATACATAGGAAAAAGATATTTTTTCTGAATAGATTGCAGCAATAGACTTTGGCGTGGCTTCTGAAAATATCAGAATCAGAATAGTTACCACTATTGTGGAATACAAAAGGGAATAGCTATCTTTTTCAAAAAATTTTGAAAAAATTGCTGTTGAAATAGAGGCAAGGGCAGCATTTACAAGGGTATTTCCAATTAATATAGTTGAGAGAAATTCTGATGGTTTTGATATTAGTTCTTTCAATAGTTTTGCTTTTTTCAACCCTTTTTTTGAGAGATAATCAACCTTGTCTTTGTTCAAACCTGTTAAGGCAGTTTCAGCCGATGAAAAAAATGCACTTAATACTAAAAAGAAAAGAAAAATCAAAATGTATGAAATCATTTAATTAGAAAGCTCTTCAAAACCCCTGAAAACTCTCTCCTTTATTTCTGCCTTTATCTCATCAACATCCTTTTTTAGAACTCTGGAAATTTCAAGGGAAAGGAGAGAGAAAACCTTTTCAAAGAATCTTTTTTCGTTTTTTGTCAAACCCTTCTTTTTATCAATAAATAAAAGATTCTTGACTATCAAGCCAAGAGCTTTGGGGCTACCTTCAAGAAAAAGTTCATTATGAAATTTGTATCTTCTCTTCCAATCCTTTTCTATTTTAAGTTCATCATTTTCAAAAAAAGAAAAAAGATTGGCAATCTCAGCTTTATTCATAAGAGGTCTTATTTTTTTGCTCCCAACATCCTCAAACGGAACAAAAATTCGCGATTGTTTATCCCTGAATGAGATTATATATGATTCCTCATTTTTCCCTTCGACTGTTCCAAGCCCGATTTGAGGATAAAAAACAACCTCGCCTTCCTTCAAAATTCCATTGTTTTTCATGTGGTATTATACTATATTAGACCTTTTAAATCAATTTTACCTCTGGTTTAAACTTTTAATGTTTTTTGAGTTTATGAGATTCACTTGATTTTTTACATTTTTAGATTCATAATTAAAAACAATTTACTTTGGAGGTATTTAAATGATTGCTGAAACAACAAAAAAGCATCGTATCATTTTGAGTGTCACAGCTGTATTAGCAGGTGTCTTTATGGTCTTTTTTGCTCCGTCATTAGCAATGCATACTCTTAAAACTGCTTTAAGAGAAGTAATGATAAGACTCATTCCTTTTGACCCTGATTTTTATCCGGCTGTTCCGGTGTTAAGTGTAACTTTCAGTATATGGATAATTGGTCTCTGGATATTTGGTGCATTTTCTTTTGTGTTTGCAAAACTTATTCTTAAAGGCTCAAAATGGGCAAGAAGCTTGCTTTTAGGCTTCGCAGGATTTGCTTCTGTTGCAGGGGCGACAATGTTTATTCCCTGGATGGTGCTGGTTGTAGCTGACTACTCTAAAGGACCTGTTCCGGGAGTTTTGCCTCCTCCGAAGGATGTTTCCGTTATGCCGCCGGTTATCTGGATAATGCTTTTTGGTTTAGTCTTTTACTATATTTTCCTATTAACGGACAAAGATACAATTAAAAATAAATTAAAAAAGATTATACCCTATACACTTATAGGACTTGTTGCCGGGATGGTTTTTATGAATGGTCAGCATGGTGTAAGATATTTAATTTTTATTCCGGAACAGTTAACTCCCAATCCCCCCAGCCAATTTAGCCCCCTTGGAAATATTTTTACCAATCTTGACTATTACAATGCAATGGCTTTGACAACGATTTCGCAAAAACAATTAAACTCATTAAAACCGGATGAAAAAGTTAATATTGTAACCAAATCTCACAAGGTGGTTCCCCAGGTAGTTAAATATTCAAAACCTGTTTACAACCCAAACACTTTAGCTCTTCTTTTAGGCGGATATGTAAATTATATTTCCTCATTCCTGTTAATTTTTGCCTTACCATTTTTAGCTCTTAGAAAAAAATTTGGTTATTATACTGTTCTCGGTGTTGGGATAGCATCATCACTTGCAAGTTTTTATGTTTTCATTGTCCGCCATACGCCTGAATGGGGTATGGGTGGAGTTCTGTCTTTGCTTCTGCTTCTTGTTTTTCTGATCCCCTCATTCAGAGATCTTTTTGTAGAAGAAGAAAAAGCATAAAGAAACT
>JALXDT010000302.1 GCA_027070475.1 Candidatus Aminicenantota bacterium
AATATTTAAAAAGATTAATTTATCACCGTTAAAAAAAGATGCTTTCATATTTGTTGTTTCCCAATCATTTTTATTCGTATTGACTGCTATAATCTTTATCAAATTCTTTCCCTCATCATCAACCCTTAAAAAGAAAAATTGCTCAGGGGTTTTTTCATCCCTCCAGAGACCATCCCATTCCCCAGCTTTTAAAACATAAGCCTTATTTCCGAGCGGTTTTTCGCTACCAACAAATGAGCAAGAAGAAATAAGAAGGGCAATTAAAATTATCAAAAAATGTTTTCTTTTTATATTCATTTTATATTATCCTTATAAATTTCAAAAATTGGTAGAAAATTTCCTTTTATCAGATAGGCTTTTTTTATAACAACAGGTTTTACTGGGGTATGAAAGGCTATCTTTTTCTCTTTATCCAGAAATTGTTTTTTCACCTCAACATTTCCTATGTTTTCAAGAACATCATACCCTTCTATTAATTGTCCGAAAACAGTATATTTACCATCAAGATGGGGTCTCGGCACAAGGCAGATATAAAATTCTGTGGAACCACTGTCAGGATTTCTATCCCTTGCCATTCCTACAGTTCCCACAAGATGCTTGTGAAAATTAAACTCAGCCTTTACGGTTTTAAAATTGGTTCCCTCACCGTCTCCCGCTTGAATAACATGACCTTTAACAACCCTGTAAAATGTCTTTCCATTGTAAAATCCACTCTTTATCAATTCTTTAAACTGAGCTACATGAAGAGGTGCTTCCTTTTCATAAAATCTCATAACCATCTTTCCCATATTTGTTTCAAGAACAGCAAGTTCCTTATCCCTTTCATTGTAAAAGGCAAGATCTTTTAAAGCCGAATAGATGGCTATTCTAAGCTCGGCGACCTGTTTTGAAGCTTCGGTAAACACTTCATCTCTTTTTCTATCAAGCTCAGGTGAAAATTCCTTACCCTTCTCAGCATATTCAAGAGAGCTTAATGCCATATTTGAGGTTTTAATCAAATTATCTGTGAGAGGTAAAAGCTCCTTTATCGTAGCATATTGAACAGCTTTTATTTTCATCTTCTTTGAAATATCTATTATATGATTTAGCTTTGCTTTAATCCTTTCAAGATCATCTTTTTGCCCCTCTTTTAAAAATCGTTGAACAAGAAACTTGAAATTAACCGAAGTTTCGGGATCCGGAACTGCCGCATCAACAGTCCTTGTCAAGGGCCAAAATATATTGTACTTTGTATACCAATGCCGTTTGTAAACCATTATAGGTTCAACATATCCTAAAAATTCTTTTAAAAGCTTCACATCTTCGGAATTAAGAAGATTTCTCAATAAAGCCTCCTGATTTTTTATATGCAATGTCCCAATATTTTCAAGCATTAATGAGACTTTCCATAATCTATTATACATAAAATTCAAATCTTTCACATCAGAAGATGACCAGAGTCTTTCAGCAATCGCAGCAGTTCTTGGCCAGATTCTTGAATCAACAATATTGTTGTTTACAAGTTCAGCCCACATTGTAGCCTCTCCACCCAAAATTCTGGACTTTTCTTTCTCCGTTAAGTTTGCAGAATCCGGAATAGGATCATTTGTATAGTGATATGATGTAGGTTGTAATAAATCAATATAATAACCATTTGATAGGATTGTATAATAACCTTCCTTTGCACCTTCTATGAGAGCCTTTTTACCCCTCCAGGAGTGAATAACAACATCTTTCGGAAGTCCGGGACCATAGATTTCATCCCAGCCTATCATCTTTTTATGATATTTTTTTAAAATTTTCAAAACTTTTCTATTAAAATAAACCTGAAGCTCCTCAAGAGTCTTAATCTTATGTTTTTTCATAAACTTTTTAATCCTTTCACTCTTTTTCCATTGAACGCCATTTACTTCATCACCACCTATGTGAATATATTCATCGGGAAAGAGTTTTGACATCTCCTTGAAAAACTTTTTTAAAAATTTGTAAACCTTTTTGTTTGATGGATCAAGAACAGGGTTAAACACTCCGTAATCCCTTCGCATTTTATAATCACCCGGTAATGAGGCAAGTTCAGGGTATGCCACAATCCAGCTATATGTGTGCCCCGGTATGTCAAATTCAGGGACAACCCTTATCCCAAGAAGGTCTGCATATTCAATAATCTTTTTCATCTCTTTCTGGGTGTAATAAAGACCGTCAGAAGCTTTTTGATAAAGTTTAGGAAACTTTTTGCACTCCAATCTGAATCCCTGATCATCACTTAGATGAAAGTGTAAAACATTCATTTTAACAAGTGCCATAGCTTTCAAATTTCTTAAAATCATATTAACCGGCATAAAGTGTCTCGAGGTGTCAATTAAAAGTCCGCGCCATGAAAATCGCGGCCAATCATCTATTTTCACATAGGGGAAATAGAATCCAACCGAATCCATTGAAAATAACTGATAAAGTGTAAAAATTCCTCTGACTATTCCAATATCTGTTTTTGCTTTAATCTTAATTCCATCTTTATCAATAATCAACTTATAAGATTCATCCATTTTCGGAGAAAGCTTTACTGCTTTTTCATAAAAAATATCAAGCCTTGTTAATTTGCTATCTCCTTCCTTTACTAAAAATCCTGTTTTATAAGACAGAAATTTTAAGAGTTCATCTTTATTGTGGAAAACTCTTCTGCTGTAAGGGCCTTTGATATTGATTTTAAAATCTGTCGTTATATAGTACTTTTCTGCTCCCATTTTTATCTTTTGAGGATATGGCATAAGGTTTAAGGTATCTGCAAATAAAGGGAAAATTAAAAGAAACAAGATAAAAGTGTAAACTATCCTCTTTTTCATATTTTTCTCCTTTTTTAAATATTATTTAAATAAAAGCTTATCCGTTGAGCTCTTTATACTTTCTCAAAACACCTAAGACATAATCGATATCTGCCGGAGTATGGTCAGCATTTATTTGAAATCTTATCTCTTCATCACCTTTTGGAACAACAGGATAATTCAAACCTGTTGCAAGAACACCATTTTCAAGTAAGAATTTAACTATATCAGAAGTTTTCTGAGTATCTCTTACCATTAGTGGAACAATCGGATGTTCGCTTTCTATGATTTCATATCCCATCTCCTTTAAACCGCTTTCAAATCTTTTTGTAAGCTCTCTTAAATACACCAATCTTTTCTTGCCCTCATCACTATCAAGATATTCAATTACCTTTAAGGCAGTGGCAGCTTCCGCAACAGTTATGGGATTTGAATAAACATAGGTAATTGCCTTTTCTCTCAAATATGTTGTTATGATTTCATCGGAAACCACATAACCACCGTTAACTCCAAAAGCTTTACCCAGAGTGCCAATCAAAACATCAACTCTTCCACCTGTATACTCCTCTGTTCCTCTTCCCGTTTCACCGAAAGCTCCAACTCCATGGGAATCATCAGCAACAACTATTATATTCTCTTCAAACTTATCATCATACTTTTTCACAATTTCCATAATCTTATCAAGAGGAGCATAATCTCCACGCATGCTGAAAATTCCGTCGGTGACAAGAACAATTCTTTTTCCCTTTCCGACAGATTCTTTTATCTGATTTTCCATCTCTTCCATATCAAGATGCTTGTAAATCTTTTTATCCGCAGGTCTTGAAAGCCTTATTGCATTTATTATACAGTTATGATTTAATTCATCGCTTATTACTATTGTATCTTTTGAAATGAGAGCAGTAAGAGTCCCTATCATTGTAGCATAGGCTGCACTGAAAATTATTGCATCCTCTCTTCCATGAAAAGCTGCGAGCTTTTTTTCAAGATCCCTGTGAGCTTTATAGGTACCATTTATGAATCTTACGGCACCCGGTCCCACACCAAACTCTCTTGCAGCTTTTTCTTCCTCTTCTATTATATCCTCTCTAAGAGCCATCCCCAAATATGAATTTGAATTCATCCTGATAAACTCTTTTTCTCCAAAACCTTTTAAATAGTATCTTGGTCCTCTATCACCTTCAGGTTTCTTAACCTTTGTAATTATTAACTCTTTGCCCTTTGCTGTTCCTTTTGCCTTCAATTCATCAAGCTCTGATTTTAATACCTTTTTAAATCTTTCCAATGGCATTTTAACCTCCTTATTACATATTTATAATAAAATAACCTTACCTGCTTTTCCCTCTTCCATAAGCAAAAGCCCTTTTTCTATCTCTTCCATGGGAAATCTATGGGTAATAATCGGAGAAAGGTCTATCTTTCCCGACCTTAAAAGGCCATCCATTCTATACCATGTATCAAACATTTTTCTCCCGTTTACACCTCTTATGGTAATTCCCTTAAATATTATAAGTTCGTTCAAATCAATTTTTACATCACTATCAAATATACCAAGAAGGACAAGAATCCCTCCCTTTTTAATGGCTTTTAGCCCATCTACCAATGCGGGAGCAACTCCTGACATTTCAAGAACATTATCAACTCCCTCTCCCTCTGTTAAATCCATTACAATTTCAACAAGATTTTCATTAAATGGATCAACGACTACATCAGCTCCCATCTTTTTTGCAAGATCTCTTCTGAATTTGTTGGGCTCCGAAACTATTACAAGTGAAGCTCCGGAAGCCTTTGCTATTCCAGCTGCCATAGCACCTATGGGCCCTGCACCTGTGATTAAGACTGTTTTTGTCGGTATATCCCCTTCAAAAACTGTGTGAACAGCATTTCCGAAGGGATCATAGATTGCAAAAAACTCCTCAGGAATATCTTTTTTAACTCTCCACAAATTTAAAGCCGGGACAGCAACATAGTCTGCGAAAGCACCATTTGCATCCACTCCCAATATTACTACATTTTCACAAAGATGCGCCTTCCCCGTTCTGCAAAGATAACAGTGATGACAAACAACATGCATTTCAGCAGTAACAAGCTCTCCTACCTTATACTCCTTTACATTTTTCCCAACTTCAACAATCTCTCCGTAAAACTCATGACCTATAATAACAGGAGGTTTAATCCTATTCTGCGACCATTCATTCCATTGATAGATGTGAAGATCGGTTCCGCAAATCGCTCTTTTTTTAACCTTTATTAAGACTTCATCATCTTTAATCACAGGAATTTCAGCTTCCCCAACCTCAATTCCTCTTCCCTCCTTCATTTTCCATATTGCCCTCATCTTTTCAGCCATTTCTCACCTCTCTTATTTAGTAAAAATAATAATTCAAGAAACATCCTATGTCAAGAGAACTTTAGGTGTTCAAAAACTATGTACGAGAAATAATAGAAACAATAAGGATATCAAATAAAATTAAAAATAGTAGAAATTTATAATAGAAATTTAGAGTGTTCTACCTCAATTATTCATACAGCTCAGAACAAGGTTTAAAAATTCTGCTTCATGCCACTCATCATTATCCGCATCCTTATCATAACCTAACCTTACGATCAGTAGTTCCTTTTCCGGAATGATAAATATTTGCTGAGTGTAAAGTCCCCATGCAAGATATGTTTTCGGTGGAATATTGTAGTTTTGATAATTTTCAAGTGCTGGTAAAAGCCACCATTGGTATCCGTAAAAATCTATCATTGAAAGCTCTTCTGGAAAATGTGAAGAAACAGGTAGAAGAGATTCCTCTACCCACCTTTTTTTAATAATTTGTTCTCCGTCCCAATAACCGTTTTTCAGATAAAGATACCCGAATCTTGCAAAATTTCTTGCTGTTGTTCTAATTCCCCATGCTGTTATTGTATGACCGACTCCATCCTTTTCCCATGTAATATTCTTAATACCAATTTTATCAAAAATTTTTTCTTTCCCATACTCAAAAGGATCCTTTCCTGTTGATTTTTCTATAATTCTCGAAAGAAGCATGGAATCTCCGCTTGAATAATTCCAATCGGTTCCGGGCTTATATCTCATAGGTTTTGATAAAATATAATCAAAATAATCATCAGCTTCGTCAATCATTATCCAGACATCATTCTCCGGTCTACTATAATTTTCCTCATTCCATTTTATCCCTGAAGTCATTGTTAAAAGATTTCTTATTGTTATCTCCCTTTTTAAACCAGTATTATCTCTGTCAAAATATTCTTTATAATCAGGAAAATAATTGTAAATTTTCTCATCAAGGTTTTTAATTTTTCTTTCATAATAAGCTATTCCCAAAAGTGCAGAGGAAAAACTTTTAGCAACCGAATAACTACAATGAACTGAGTTCTGGGTAAAATTATTAAAGTATGCTTCAAAAAATATATAGCCTTTTCTAATAATGATAAGTGCCTGGGTTGTAATATTAGGATTATTTGCATAATTATAAACATCCTCTAATTTACTGGAATCAAAACCAACAGCCTCAGGCTTGCACTCCCTCCACTCCTCCGTAGGATAATAATCGCCTCTATACTCTCCCTCTTTCAAATAAGGTTTAGAGACTGTTTCTTCCTTTTTACATGATATCAAAAACAAAAATAAGACGATCAAATAAATTAATGTGATTTTTTTCATAATTTTGTTTTAAATCCTAATTAAAATGAGATGAAATGTCAATGAACTTTTCCTAAAAAGTCTGTTTATGAACAAAAATCTTATTTTTTCGTATATAATTAATAACTATTATTTTCGGAGGATTAAATATGTCAAAGAAAAAATTAATTCCTTTTTTAATTGTTTTTATTATTTTTTCAGGTATTTTACTTTTTTCAGCTGATCAGGTTCAAAAGAAAAAAGAACTTAAAATTTACGATAGCCTTAAATGGAAGAGTATAAGAGGAAGTATTCTTTCAAAAGACGGAAGATGGCTTGGTTATACACTTTCTCCCAATCTTGGAATCAGTGAGACAATTATAAAAAACACCTTAAATGGTAAAGAATACAGATTCAAGGTTGGTAAAATCAAGTCCTATTACGGAAACACAATAAAGTTTAATTCAAATTCTAACTGGGTTGCATTTTTTAAATATCCTGACAAAGATAAGAATAAAGGCAAAAAAAATTATAAAAAATTAATTCTCTTAAACCTTTTAACAGGAAAAAGCAAAGAGTATGATAAAGTGAAATCTTTTTCTTTTTCAAAAGATAATCCCTGGTATCTGGCAATTCACAAATCAAAGGATGCAGACAAAAAGGATAAGAAGAAAGGTAAAGGCTCTGATCTTTTGATTGTTAATCTTAAGAACAGTAAAATCTTTAATATAGGAAATGTTTCAGAGTATTCGTTCAACAAAAAAGGTAATTTCTTAGCATACATCATAGATGCGGATGAAATGCAGGGCAATGGTATTTATTTGAAAAATATGAAATCCGGAATTGTTAAAACCCTTGATTCTGACAAAGCAAAATATAAATCATTAAAATGGTCAAAGGAGAAGAATTTTTTTACACTGCTTAAAGGAAAAGATGCCAAAGAATACAAAGATAAAATTTATTCAATATTAGGATTCAAATTTAATAAAAAATCAAATGCATTCAAAAAATATGAGATTATTTCGGAAAAAATAAAAGATTTTCCGAAAGAAATGGCAATCTCTCCCCATAGAACACCTTATTGGTCTGAAGTATACAATGCCATAATATTTGGAATTTATAAACCTGAGAAAAAGGAAACAAAAGAAAATAAACAAAAAAGAGAAAATTCCGGTAAAAAGATTGCAAAGAAAGATAAAAAAGCTAAAAAGGATAAGGATAAAAAAGAAGAGGATAATCTTATAAAAGAGCTTAAACTTCCCTCTCTTATTATCTGGCACTATAAAGACAAAAGACTTCAATCTATGCAAAAACTTCAATTCAGCAAAGATAAGAATTTCAGCTATCTTTGTATCTATAATTTTAACACAAAAAAATTTATACAGATTGCCAATGAGAGAATAAAAAACATATCAATTTCCCAAAAATACAGGTACGCAATCGGATACGATAGAACAGATTATGAGTTGGAAGCTAATCTTTCAGGAAAAAGATATTCTGATATTTATTCCATCAATTTGAAAACAGGAGAAAAAAAGCTGCTTCTAAAAAAGATAAGATGGCATTTTTCACCTTCATACGATGGCTCTTCCCTTCTGTTTTACAAAGACAAAAATTTCTACAGATTATCATTAATTAATGGAAAACAGTACAATCTCACATCAAAAATACCTACAACCTTTGTTAATCTTGATGATGACCACAATGTTAAAAACCCTCCGGTTCATCAGTATGGTTGGGGTTGGTCAAATGATGGTAAATTTGTACTTTTGTCCGATGGGTGGGATGTCTGGAAAGTGGATTCATTTGGGAAGAAATTCAAAAATTTAACCCTTGATGGTAAAAAGAACAAGATAAGATACAGATATCCTTTTATTTTAGATAAAAATTTTAAAGGATTTGATTCTAAAAAACCTGTTTTTATCAGTATGTTTGGTGAATTAAATAAAAAATCAGGGATAATCAGAATAAATTTGAAAAACCCTAAAAAAAGAAAAATCCTGCTATGGGATGATGCATACTTTTCCTCATTAATGAAAGCTAAAAAAGCAAATATTTATCTTTATAGAAAAGAGACATTCAAAGATTATCCTGATTTTTACATAACAAAAGATACTTTTAAATCTTCAAAAAAAATAACTGATGCAAACCCTCAACAGAAAAACTATCTCTGGAGTTCTGGAAGAATTCTTATTAAATACAAAAACAGTGACGGTAAAAGCCTTCAAGGAGCTCTCTTTTTACCTGCAAATTATGAAAAAGGGAAAAAATATCCGACAATAGTTTATATATATGAAAAATTATCCCAATACTTAAACAGATATATGATGCCAAGAGAATTCGGTTTTAATCCCGCAAGATACACAAGTAGTGGCTATGCTGTTCTTATGCCTGATATAGTTTATAAAGTAAACTCTCCGGGTATTTCCTCTGTTGATTGTATAACCAATGCAGTCAGGGCAGCAATTAAAACAGGGATTGTTGATGAAAGAAACATAGGAATTCATGGCCATTCATGGGGAGGTTATCAGACTGCCTTCATTATAACACAAACTAATATTTTCAAAGCTGCTGTTGCTGGAGCTCCTTTGACAGACCTTATAAGTATGTACAGTTCAATTTACTGGAACACAGGAAGTTGTAATCAACCGATATTTGAAAGTAGCCAGGGAAGATTTAAAGGCGGTTATTGGGATTATTTAGATGATTATAAAAAAAATTCACCTGTTTTTAATGCAACGAGAGTAAAAACCCCACTCCTTCTACTTCATAACAATAAAGATGGGGCTGTGGATTGGAATCAGGGGATTGAATATTATAATACATTAAGAAGATTATACAAATTTGTAATCATGCTTGAATATCAGGGTGAAAATCACGGTCTAAGAAAGAAGGAAAACAGAATAGATTATGGAATAAGAATGAAAGAATTTTTTGATCATTTTCTCAAAGGAAAACCTGCCCCTTCATGGATTAAAAAAGGTATACCTTATGTAAAGTTAAAAAAGTATTTGAAAGAGAGAAAAAAATTAATAGAAAAAAATTAGCAGAAAAATATCTGAATCATTTTCTATTTATGGTAAAAAGGAAGTCTTGACAATGGTAAAATACATTGTATAATATTAAACAATTCTAATTTAGGAGGAAGAGATGAGAAATGTCAGTATAAGGACAAAAATTATAGGAGCGGTTGCCATTTTCTCACTGGTTCTTATCTTTGATGTCTTTTATATAATTAATACATTAAAAACACAAAAAAATGATGCTTTAATAATAAATGTTGCTGGAAGACAGAGGATGTTAACTCAAAAGATGAGTAAGAATGTCTTCCTCCTATTATCTTTAGATAAAATAAAAGGAATAAAAGAGGATTCAGTCCTTAAAGAGTTAAAAAGCTCTATGAATGTCTACAATGATACAATCAATGCATTTTTAAAAGGGGGAAAAACTCTAAGCCCTTCAGGGAAAAACAAAATTTTTATAAAATCGATAGGTAAAGATAAAAAAACAGCTGAGGAAGCCTTTGCTCTGTGGAAAAACTTTAAAAAAGAGATAGAAAACATCATTCAAAACAGGGATCCAAAATCTGCAAACTATATTGCACAAAATAATTTAAAACTTCTTACCCTTTCAAACAAAATTGTTACAGCTTTGCAAAAAACAGCTGAAGCTAAAATAGTAAAAATGAAAAGAGTTCAATATGTGGTAGCTCTTCTCTCTATTGTTTTATTACTTTTTGTAATATTTATAATAAAGCAGGCTATTATTAATCCAATTAATGATTTTATGAAGGCTTTTGATAGAGGAGTTGAAGGTGATTTAACAGTAAGAGTAAAAGTTGTTAATAAAGATGAAATAGGACACCTTTCAAATAAATTTAATGAATTTCTTACAAATTTACAGGAAATGATTCATGCAGTTAAAGAAAATACAGAAGCTGTTTCCTCTGCCTCCATTGAAATATCAGCCACAACGGAAGAAATCTCAAAATCAGCTGAAGATCAGGCATTTCAATCACAATCTGTTGCATCCGCCATGGAAGAATTAACTGCAACAATTGAAGATAATCATAGGATGACAGAAAATTCAACAACCAAAGTGGATGAAATGGCTGATGTTACAAAACAAAGTTCTGAAGCTATGGCAAAAACCATTGACTCTATAGTTGTAATCTCTGAAAAATCAGCAGGATTGTCTGGACTTATCAATGAATTTGGAGAATCAGCAAAAGGAATTGGAAAAATTTTAGGTGTTATAATTGAAATTGCAGATCAAACAAACCTCCTTGCTTTAAATGCAGCAATAGAGGCAGCAAGAGCAGGTGAAGCGGGGAGAGGATTTGCTGTCGTTGCTGATGAGATAAGAAAACTTGCTGAAAGGACTGCAAAATCCATTAAAGAAATTGAAGGAATCACAAATACCATTCAGAGAAAAGCAGAGAGTGCCGTAACCGCAATGGATGAATCTTTACAGGCGATAGAGGATGGTGTTAGGTTAGCTGAACAAAGTAGAGAACTGCTTGAATTAGTTTTAAAGAGCTCTGAAGAAGTCCAGCAGATAACAACCGCAATCTCAACAGCTACAACAGAACAGGCTGCAACTGTTAAAGAAGTAAATGCAAATATTCAGGCAATAGTTGCTAACATAGAAATGTCCAAACAGGCAAATATCCAATTGGCAGAAACAGCAAGAGATCTTGCAGCTCAATCGGAAAGATTAAAAGAGTTTGTGGATAAATTCATAATTTAATTTGAATAAACAAGAATCAAAGGCAATAAAAGTTTTTCATTTAACAGTTTTTTATTTAATAATAGTGTTGGTTATAGCTTTCTTTTCAAACATAGCCCTTTTCAAGATAAACAATTGTTTGTGCTTTAAAAATCTTTTAGAGAATACCCTTAATGTCAGTTTAAAAAACCCGTATCTACTTTATATAGTGGTATTACTTGAATTTTCATCAGTACTTCTTCTCTTTAAAAGAATTAGAAAAATTGAAATTTTCTTACTTGTAACCTTAACAATCATATATATTACAATTTTCGTTTTGATGATGTTTTCTGTTCTTCCAAGATCATATTTATGTTTATTATAATCATGTTTTGTTTTTTTTAAATTGTCCTAGCCTTTTCCATAAGAAAAAAAGTCTGGAAATAAGGTGAGATATGGAGATGGTTAAAACATGTGGGTGGACACAGATCTCTGTTTAAGAGAAGATGTCAAGAGATAATAATAATATATCGTAATGATAAAATAAAAAAATCTACCGATGGAGGAAGTACATTTGTTGATATACAAAACGGTTTGCCTAATAGTAGTATCAGAGGATTATACATAGATCCAAGTA
>JALXDT010000303.1 GCA_027070475.1 Candidatus Aminicenantota bacterium
ATGATAATCTTTTTGATGATGTTAATTTTATTGAGAGAAATTCTAACAAAAAAATTTTGATGAAAGTTTTTGAATATACTTTGTCTAACTATGGTTTTATCTTTAGGAATAATCTCTTGGTTAATGGTGATATTAGTGCAAGTTTATTACAGTTTAGAATATATAAAAATAAGAAAGAAATTGTATTGGGTGTGGGTGATGCTTTTTTATGTGGATATTTATTAAAAAGAATACTACATTTTGTTCCTAAGAAAAATTCTTTTGAGGAAGATTCTTATGAGTTTTCTAAGATAATCGTAGATTCTGGATTGATGATAACGAAGGATGCTTTTGTTGAGTTGTTTAGAAAAATTTACAATTTGTAAATTTATGTTTTATATTTGAATTATTTTTTAACATAAAATATTATTGTTTTAGATAGCTATCCCCGTACTTTTTCTTAAATTTTTCAATCTTACCTGCAGTATCTACAAACTTTTGTTTTCCTGTATAAAAGGGATGACACTCTGAGCATATTTCAACTCTTATTTCTTTTTTTGTTGCTCTCGTTTTAAATGTATTACCACAAGCACATATTACCGTACATTCTCCATACCAAGGATGTATATCTTTTTTCATAATAACCTCCAACAGAACAGTATTTTACCATTTCTTTTAAAAATATTCAATCCTCATTTCTGAGTTTTTTAAAGGTTTTTCCCTCAGGTTACCTTTATCCTATAATCTTATAAAAATTCCTATGACTGCCTTTGCTCCTGAAAAATTTGATTTGGCAACACCCTGATCACTTTCTTCTCCCGGAGGAGTGGGTGAAACCTCAGGCCTTAAATATTTTATATCCGACCCTTCTCCTTTTTTTATTATAATATGGTATTCACCTTCTCCCGTGTAAGTAGAGCTGTTTTTATATTCACTGTTATCAAAAGAGGAAGTAAAATTTGTTGTTGCAGTAAATCTAAAATTTCCTGTTAGACTCTTTGGGGAAAAATAGGAATAATAAGCTCCAACAAAGATTCCAGCTCCTTTGGTTATTCTAAGTTTTAATTTAATTCCCCCTTTCCCTCCAAAAGTATCTGTCTGTAAATCCCAGGTTTGAGTTATTTTTGTATCGCTTTGTGCATTTTCTGATCCAAAAGATAATGTATTTGTAATCTCAGCTTTATATTCATTGGAATTCTTTAATTTTAAATAAGAAGCCCCAATTCCTGCCTCTATTTCAAGAAAAGATGTAATTGGAAACTTCCAGTAAAGATTAAGTCCAAATACATTTAAGTCATATTCATTAGAAAATGTATCAATGGAGCCTGATATTGTTTCATCAACATCCACATCAGTTTTGTCATACTCCCAATTACCACTCTGAGTATGATTAAATTTGGTTTTAATATATTCTATCCCGAGCCATAATGAGGATGAGATTGAAAATTTTAATTCTCCCCCAAAATCTTTAAAGTAATCTGGAGGAGAAAAAGAAAAATCTGAAACAGGTGAAAATCCCTGATTTTTTAAATTTAGCAGCTCATCATTTTGAGCTGAATAGAGATAATCCAAATCTCCAAGATTTGGCTTGGACATCCCGTAGCTGATATTGAATTCTACATCCGCTTTTAAATAAGTAATGAATAAAAACAAACTTAAAACTATAAACAAAATTCTTATTTTACCTTTCATTTTTCCTCCTATTTAACAATAACAAAATTTGGTTTTATGCTTTCAATACCATTTTTCCCAACTGCAGTAACAGAATATGCAGCTTTTGTTCTTTCCACACCTTTTGGAATAATTATATATTTTGGTTTATTAACCTTTACAACTGCAATCATCTTTTCGTCAGTTACTTTATTACCATCGTACATTCTTTCATAAACTCTATACTCAGTAAGGTTTTTATCTCCTGTAGGACTTGCTTTCCATGTAATAGTATCATAATAGAGATTGTAAAGAAGAAAGGTTTTTGTAGTTCTTACAACCTTAATCCCCGTTGGAGGTTTTGGTGCATTGGGCAGCTCAGAAGGATAAATATTTACAATAGCACTCTCCCATTCAATTTTATTATATTCTCTAATATTATTTGGCTTATAATAACCATCATAAGTTCCACTCCATCCCATATTTATATGAAAGTATTCATCTGAACCATTAATTTTATAACCATCTACCACTACAGAATGCCCTCCATTGTCTGAATATATTGCAAGGTTAACAGGCCTCGGAATTGTTGCATCAATTTCATTTCTGATAACATTAAACCAGGCGTGAATATCACGATAACTATCGTATTCAGTATATTTTATATTGGTTGAGTATTTAAAATATGTTGTTAAACTTTTTGGGATATCATCGGGATAAGCACCGGAACCTGACGGAGTAAAGTCCATATTAACAGAAACACCTACATCATAAATCAATTTTGAGACAGCATCAATTTGAACCGAAGCACTTCCAGCTGAAATCGAGTTTGGCATATTATTCCAATCATATGTATGGTTAAAGTCTGCAGAAACTCTCACTCTATGCGTATCAGTTACATAAGAATGTGATCCTTGTCCTTTAGGAGGATAATTCCAGTATTTCATAATTTGAGAAACCGAAGTTGCCACACAACCAGCATAACTTCTCTGCCCCTGGATTACAGGAGAATATTTATTATATGGATAATTCTGGTTCCAATGAGTTTTTACAATGGGACCCTTTATTATAGCCTTTATCTTTGACTCCATAACACCTGGTTCATGATTTCCTCTTAACAATTCTTTCCAAGCCTTTCTGTTTATCGAAGTTATTTTTTTAAACCTCTCCTCACTCATCTCCTCAGATTTTTTAATCATTTGATAATAAATAGTTTTTATAAGTGGAAGCAAATCACTGTTTTCAAGCGAGCTTGAAAATGAATAGATTTTAATTGGTGGCAAAAAGCGGTAAGCCGAAACAAAAACATGTCCTTGGGGATAAAGATTGAAATTATAACCAATTGTAATCCCTTTCTCTTTAATCTCTTCAGAAGAAATTATCTGCCATCTTATCCCTTCTATCCCATTAGTTTTCAGTAATAATATTTCTCTATTAAGCCAGTTATTTGCCAACTTTTGAGCTTCATCAAAATTAACTCTTTTTAAAGTTGCTGACCACATAAAAGATAGAGAAATAAATAAAATGAGAATAAATAAAAAAAGTATCTTCTTTCTCATCTTTCCTACTTTTGCTTATTTTAATTATTCTGTCGGTTTTAACTGGCATTACCAAAAACCAGAAAATAGAACAAGATTTGACTTTGGAGCATCTATTTTTAATTTGAATGAAGCTCGTCAAAGTTTTTTTAATAAAAATGAAATTAAACTAAGCAAACGGGTTCACTTACATGGTTTGGGAAGTTTTAAGGTGGCAGAAAAAATGGATTTTATGTTGCTAACGTTGATGTCATGGCAAGAACCCTATGCAGAGACGCTACTTGGTTTTGCTGCCAAATTTTATATTAATCAAACCATGACCAAGGAATTGGCCATCCAATTTGGAATGAATTATCGAGTAGGTGATGCAATCATTCCTACATTCGAGATAGATTATAAAAACACAATTAAGGTAGGTATAAGT
>JALXDT010000304.1 GCA_027070475.1 Candidatus Aminicenantota bacterium
ATTAATATATAAGGAGGGAAAGATGAAAAAAGCTTTAATTTTTCTTTTACTGATTCTATTACCTTATTCAGTCTTTTGTGGAAATTGGAAAATTTCTTTAAATTCTTCACTTCAGATATTAAACCTCAATGATCTTGAAGCTAACAAAGATTTCTGGAATATAGCACTCTATCAGACGATTCAACACAAAAGAGAATTAGGAGAGAATATAGAGCTTCCTCAAAAGATTGACAGAATGAAATACTCACCTGCTATGGGAATTTCTATTGAAAGAGAAATTAATAGAATTATACTAAATATGAGTCTGGATAAATACCATAGTAGCTATAACCCCTATCTAAAAATTGGAGATTTAGCTACAACAAACTATGAAGTAACGAACAGTGTTAAAGAAACTCTTGATATTTTCTCTCCATCTTTTTCTCTGGGGTATAAAATTGTAAACATGAAGAGTTTTTTTCTTTCTTTTAATCTGGGAATAATGCTAAACTTCTTTTCATTTAAATATTCACAGGATTTTAATTGGACTGTATTTGATGACACAGGAAGCAGACAAATAATAAATGTAAAAGAAACAAACTACACAAAGCTAACTAAATTTATCCCATCATTTAATCCCACCATCAGATCTTCTTTAAGATTTAATAGATTTGGATTTTCCGTAATTTCAGGATTTAACTTTGGGAAGGTATCAAATATTAATGCAAATATAGACTATTTCTACTCCATGAGCTCAGCTTTTCATAATCCAATTGAATACAGTTTTTCGGGAGAAACTGAGCTCTGGATCGGAGAAAGCTGGGTTGAGCTTATGGGTTATGATTATTGGGTAAGAACACATCTATATGGAGACGAAAAGCCTCAAGAAAACCCGAGACTAAAAAACATAAGACCTCTTGAAATAAATATAACAGGCTTCTTCCTAAAATTTTCTTTGTCTTTTTACTTTTAAGTGTTTTAAGTTAAAGAAATCTTTCTAAAAAAACACCTCTTTTACAAAAATTGTTGAACTTTCACCCAAAAGGTCTCTAACAACTATAAATAGATTATACTTTCCCGATAAATTAACAGGAGGAAGCTTTATATTAATGCTCTTTTTGATAACATTTAGAATATTTCCTGTTTTATAAGCAATCACTCCTCTATTATCTTTTACAATAATATTAACCTTTAAAACTCCTCCATTTTTTCCTCTTTTATTCATTAAATAATTTGAAATTGAAAATCCTATTCTCTTACTGGAAACATCCACTCCTGAAACAACAGGCTTTTTCTTTAAAAGCTTTACAAAGTTTTTTATAAAATTCTTTTTATATTCGGTGGGATAAATAAATTCAATCTTTTTATTAACTGCTTTCACTTCAAAAATCAAATCCTTTGCCTTTTTAGTGTAAAACTTTAAATAATAATACCTATCCTCATTTTCTGTTATCTTGTTAATTCCATTTTTCAAATCATCCGTTGTTATGGAAATTCCTCCTGTACTTATTGCTATATCCCTTAAAACTTTCTCCATATCGGGGGAAACATCATTATATCCCTCTACATCTTTATTGCTCATCTTATTGTTAAGAAGAATTAAGTTCAAGCTAATATTATTGGACAAAAGTGTATTAACAAGAGTTTTTGATGCAAAGCTTTTAGATATTAAGAGTGACTGATTAATATCATTAATTCCCCCTGAAATCATCGTAGACCATGCCTGATCAGCTCCTTCCACAGCAGATGATATAAAATTATTCATATCAGACAGAGCTTTCTGAACTTCATTATAATAGGGAATAATCTCTCTATGATAAAAGCTTATAATAAACTTATCCCCATCCTTATTTGATAGAATATTTGCAAGCATCTGATATTTTCTAATATCGGGATAAACAAACCTTGTTTTGTAAACACTCCACTCTCTTAAATAATCATTAATAAACTTTTGGCAACCCTCCTTTGTCCCCAAATCTGCACTTGAAAAAATACTTTTGAATTTCTTATAATAACTTTTTGTCTCCGCTTTAAATTTAATAGTGTCCTCTCTAAGAAGCTTTTTAATGGTTTTCTTCAGGTATGAAGCAGAATTATAATTAAAGAATTTATAAATCTTATTCCTTGTCAAAAGAATTATTGGTTGCCCCTTCACAAAATTATCAATAAAATAATCAACAGAATTTCCTATATCTTCATAATAATCAAAAATATTAAAATCAAGCACAAAATATTTCAAGGGAAGACCATCTCCGGTGATAGATCTCTGCTCCTTTTTCAGTTCAAATGAGCTAACCGTTTTTTTGTTTACCGTAAAGACAATATCACTCTTTTTAAGTTCAAATTCTTTTAAAGATTTATCTTTAACCCTTAAAGGAATTTTCAATTCAATTTTTTCCCCAAAACTATAAATTGTAAAAACCATTAAAACTGCTAATAAAAAAACAAGTTTTCTCCTCATTTCCTCTCTCCTCCCTTAAATTTAATTAAAAGCAGGGGAGTATAACTCCCCCGCTATTTCTGTTTATGAAACAATCTTAAAGTCTATCTTAATTTCCCCCTTCTTTCTGTTGTTCTTATCAAGAAGTTTAATCTTTAATGTATAATCACCCGGTTCAAGTGGTTTTTTGTCCTTTTTCAGAAATTGCAGGGTTTGATAAAAATAGGGATTTTTCATTTTTATAGGCTTAAATTTAAGAACATCTTTTCCGTTTTTTAAAACCTCAAGCTTTGCTTCAACATCCCATTGAGGTTGATTGCTACCTCTAACAAGAGCCGGAGTTGTTCCAAAAACATAAAATGTTAAAACAGGTTTATCTGTTCCTTTAAATGCAGGTGTTCCAATATAAGGATAGAAGATAAGTTTCATAGGACCTATTTCATAAGAATTTTTATCAATGGTAAAGAGCTTGTTTTCCTGCATTAACTGTTTAACTGCCTTGTAAAAGACCGGTTCAGAGGTAGTAAGTTTGCTTCTTTTCTTCATAAGTGCTTTTACTGTCAAATCAGGAACATTTATTTTTATAATTTTACTCCCTGCGATCTGCTTATAGACTGCATCAGCTATTACAATATGAAGTTCATATTCACCCGGTTCAAGAATTACTCCGAAAGAGTAAAATTCAAGAGGTTTTTCATCATAGGGAATAGGTGCCTTATACTTTTGAATAAGTTTTTTATCCTTATAAATTCTTACAAAAAAAGCATGGTAAGTTTTAGGCATAATATCTTCAAGCTTAGGAGGTTCCCATTTAATTTTATTTTCCTCTTTTTTTATCTTTTTATTCTGCTTTGCAATAATCTCTTTCTTTTTGGCAACAGCTTTATTGTATCTTGATTCAATCTCTGTTTTTATTCTCTTAACATCTTGATCTAAATCAGCTTTAAAAGCAATATTCACATAAACATTTGATTGCAATGACCAGTAAAAAGATTTCAGGTATTCAATATTAAAAACATTGTTCTCCTGACCAGTTTCCTCAAGCTTTGTAAACTCTTTTTCTACCAATTCCTTTAAAACTTCGCTTCCACTCTTTTGTGTTTCTTTTGCAGCATAAATAAAGTTAAACCC
>JALXDT010000305.1 GCA_027070475.1 Candidatus Aminicenantota bacterium
TAAATCAAAAAAAAGATATAATTTTATATGAAAATAAAAGTTAAGCTTTTAGGTAATTTGGTTGATAAGTTTGGTTTTAAAGAAAAGGAGTTAGAAGTTGAAAAGGGAACACTCTTAAAAGATTTGTTAAAAGTAATAGGAATTGATGATCACAGAGGGAAAATTTTCATAAGAAATTCAAATTCAGTTTGGCCTGAAGATGAACTTGAAGACAGTGATACAATTATTATTTCATCAACCGGTTCCGGAGGTTAATGAAGAATTTATACTTATATTGATATTTATCCTTTTTAAAGATAAAATATCAGATTAAGGATAAAAATTATGATATTTTCAGTTGAGGGAAAATTAGAGTATAAAGAGTATGATAATGTAGTGTTGAACTTGAATGGAATCAGTTTTGAAATAAAAATTCCTCTTAGAACTTTTTTTAATCTTCCTGAGATTGGAACAAGCTTGAAACTATTTACAGTTCTTATAAACAATTCAGAAAATAATTTTGAAATCTATGGCTTTGAAACATTGGAGGAGAAGAGTCTTTTTTTAAAGTTGATAAAAATAATGGGAATAGGACCCAAAACTACCTTAAACCTTTTCTCAAAAATGGAATATTCTGAAATAGTCAAGGCAATTGAGGAAAATGATGTTGACAAACTTTCATCCATTCCGGGTATTGGTAAAAAGACTGCAGGTAGAATAATTTTGGAATTAAGTGGAAAATTAATTAAAAAGGAGGAAAGAGCAGAAAAGTTTGAAGATGTTATACTGGCACTACAAAGTCTTGGCTATAAAAAGAGAGAAGCAGAGAAGATTGTTGGTACTGTGATAAAGGATCTTGAGAATGAAGATAATCCAGAAATTGTTTTAAAGGAGAGCTTAAAGAGGTTAGCCGAAAGATGAGTGAAAATGTATTTGAAAAGGAAAAGTTCCCGTGGGAAGAGGGAATAAGACCATCAAGGCTTGAAGAATTCATAGGACAGGATAAGCTAAAGAACAGTCTTAAAATTTACATAGAGGCAGCTAAAAAGCGTGGAGAACATCTTGACCACACTATACTATATGGTCCTCCCGGACTTGGTAAAACAACATTATCAAAAATAATTGCAAATGAATTGGGAGTAAATATTAAATTCCTTACAGGACCTTCCATAGAAAAACAGGGAGATCTTGCCTCAATTCTCACAACCGTTAAAAACAGAGATCTTATTTTTATAGATGAAATTCACAGATTACACCCATCTGTTGAAGAAATCCTTTACTCTGCAATGGAAGATTATTACATAGATATAATAATAGGGAAAGGAAGAGCTGCCAAAACCATGAGATTAAACCTTCCGAAATTTACTCTTGTGGGAGCAACAACAAGGATAGGGCTTTTAACCAATCCTCTGGTATCAAGATTCGGGATTACTCTTCATCTTGATTTTTACAAAATAGAGGATTTGAAGAAAATAATTTTAAGAAGTGCGAGAATCTTAAAAATAGAGATTAATGAAGAGGCTGCATTGATGATAGCAAAAAGGTCAAGAGGTACACCTCGTAGAGCCAACATATTATTAAAAAGGGTTCGTGATGTTGCAGAGGTAAAAAATATTAGTATAATAAATGAAGATATTACAGAAAAAGCTTTTGAAATCTTAAATATTGACAAAGAAGGGCTTGATAGCCTTGATAGAAAAATATTAATAACCATCATTAAGAATTTTGAAGGTGGTCCTGTCGGTATTAAAACTCTTGCTTCTGCCGTCAATGAGGAAAAGGATACCATAGAGGATGTTTATGAACCTTATCTAATAAGAGAGGGGTTTCTTGAAATAACAAGTAGAGGGAGAAGGGTTACAAAAAAAGCCTATGAGCATTTAGGTCTTAATGATTTGAGAAGGAGTTTGTTTTAGTGGATATAAAGGATTTTGATTTTAATCTACCGGAAAATCTTATTGCTCAATTTCCTGCAAAAAAAAGGGATGAATCAAAGCTTCTTCTTGTAGTAAGAGAAACAGGAGAAATCATAGATTTCATTTTTAAGGATTTACCTTCAATTTTGAGTAAAAATGATTTTTTAGTTTTTAATAATACCAGAGTCAAACCCCTAAGACTTATAGGAAAGAGGGAGAATGGAAAAGAGATAAATATTCTTCTTGTAAAGGAGATAGAAAAAAATAAATGGAGTTTTCTTGTAAAAAAACCAAAATCTTTAAAAACCGGAGAGAAGATACACTTTGGAGAAAACTTCCATGGAACAATAGAGGGTTGGGCAGATAGAGAACACAGGGTTATCTCTTTCAAAGAAGGCATACTAAATAAAATATTAGAAAAAATGGGACTTCCTCCCCTACCCCCTTACATAAAAAGAGAGAATCCATTTAAATTTAGAGATGAAGATCTTAAAAGATATCAAACTATTTTTGCCAAGAAGGGGTTGTCAATCGCAGCTCCGACAGCAGGTCTGCATTTTTCTGATTATATTTTAAAAAAATTAAAAGACAAAGGTATTGGAATGGCTGAAATAACTCTAAATGTGGGAGAGGCAACGTTTCAACCTGTAAGAGTGGGAAAAATAGAAGAACATCAGATGAAATACGAGGATTATGAAATTTCAAAGAGTGAAGCTGAGAAAATTAACAAAGCAATAAGAGAGGGTAAAAGAATAATAGCTGTCGGAACAACATCTGTCAGAACTTTAGAAAGTGCTTATGAAAATGGTAAAATCTTACCCAAAAAAGCCTCAACTAATCTTTTTATATACCCTGGCTATAAATTTAAAGTTGTGAATGCAATTCTGACAAACTTTCATCTTCCAAAATCAACCCTTTTTATGCTTGTTTCCGCTTTCGCAGGATTAAAATTGATGAAAAAATCTTATAATTATGCTATAAATAAAGGGTATAGATTTTTTAGTTATGGAGATGCAATGTTAATATTATGAGGAGTACAATATGGAGAATTATAAAGAAATTGTAGAAAACGAGATATTGGAAGATATATTATTAGAGGGCAGAAAAAAGAGAAAATTTAAAATAACAGTATGTTTCAGAGAAAATTTATCAGAAAAATCAAAAAAAGCTGTTGAATTGGTTAAAAATCTGGAGAAGTATTATACTGAGGGAAAGGGAAGGTTCTTATATCACTGTGCTGCTTTTTACCCAGAAGAAGTGGAGCAGCTTCACTCTCTTTGGGAACTGATTTCAAATTTTGAGCATAAAAAAATTTTAGTTAACAATTATCCCCTCCCCTACTCGCAATCATTATGGTTGCTTCTATTTTGGCTACATAGGATAAAATAATGGCATTAAGAAAAAATTATACATTTAAAGAAATTGAAGAAATTATTCAGAAAATTGATACTAAAATTGATGAACTCCATCACGATTACCAGCAGTTTTTCACCCGTGTTGAAAGAATTCCTCCTGATAACAAAAGAAAAGAACTTGAAAAACTTGTTTCTATTCTCAGACAAAGGGAGTATCCTCCTAAACTTCAGTTTAAAATAAGCAG
>JALXDT010000306.1 GCA_027070475.1 Candidatus Aminicenantota bacterium
ATTTATATGATCTGAAAAAGAGAAGACTTGAGAAGTTATCAAAAGGTAAATCCCTTTTTTATCCTGTCGAATTTAAAGAAGATAAGATATTTGCAGTTAAAAATAATAGAAATTATTCAAGCCTCATTCTTTTTGATTTAAATGAGAGAAAAATTATAAAGAGTTTTCTTGAATTCCAGCAAATTTCTTTTCCTATTTTTGATAAAGAGGGGGAGATCCTTTATTTTTCAGCTCAAAATGGAGAAAGCTGGGATATTTATTCTTATGACCTTAACAATAAAAAACTTTTAAAAATAACCTCTGATTCTAATATTGAAAGGTATTTAAGTTTTAAAAACGGAAAGCTATACTATGTCTCTGTCTCAAAAGAGGGAAAAAACTTGGTCTCTTTTAACCCTCAAACTAAAAAAGCTAAAATCATCCTATCCCCTTCCATAGATTTAAAAAGTTTTGTTATTAGGAATAATTCAATTTATTTTCTTTCAATATTTAAAAATGGAATAGAGATACTAAAGGATGAAAGAAAAAAAGAAAGTGAAAAAGAAATTGATATTAAAGAAATAGAGAGTGAAGATTCTGTGAGCAAAACGATGGAGCAGAATTCAGAAGATTTAAAAATAAAAAAAGCCAATCTTTTAAAATTTTACAAACCCACCTTCTGGCTTCCCACATATACAAAGGTAGATGGAAGGTATCTTTTGGGAGGAATGACTCTATCCACAGATCCATATTTCAGGAATATTTTTTACGGAGCTCTATATTATAATTGGAAAGCTTCAAAGTATCCTTCGGGGGAGTTTTCTTTAACACACTATCTCTGGTATTTACCTTTGAATATTTATTATAAAAATATATTTTCAAACAATTCCTATTATGGAAGCTACACTGAAAGAGAATTGAAAATAGGGACATTTTTTTCATATGGGGATTATTATAATAATCTTTACACATCTCTTTACTATACTTTGAATAGTATAACGGGATCTTCTCTGGGCTATAAACTTGCAGGCTTGGAGTTTAATATTAATAGTGATACATCTCACACTTATCCATTATCCCTTGGAAGAGAGGATGGTTTTTTGCTGTCTGCGGGTTATAGAAGGAATATGAGAATATTAGGAAGTGATTATAATGTATCAGAGATTTTTTTAGATTTGAGAGCTTACTTTAAAGGTATGTTCAGTAATCAAGTTATTGCTATTAATCTTGCTTATTATAATTCATCCGGCGATATGAAAATAGCTCATTTTGTGGGTGGAGAAGAGGGATATTATTCATATCCTTCTATTTCCAATCCTTCTGTTTCACTTCAGAGGGCATACTCTCAAACCTCCTTTGTCGGAGATAGAATTATAACTTTAAATCTTGAAATAAGGGATCCATTAGTCGTAGTTGAAAGGGGCTTTAAGTTTTATTCTCTTTTTCTTTCGCAGATATCTACAACAATGTTTGTTGATTTTTCAAGAGTTGAATGGAAAGGAGAGTATGTTGATTATCCTTTAAGTGTGGGTGTTGAATTGTCTTTTGATATGACTTTATGGTCATCTTTCAGATTTACCTTGAGCGGAGGTATTGCCCTTTCAACTCTTGATGTTAATGATTTTAGCCCACGATACTTTTTTAGAATAGGAAAGACTTTTTGATGGTCTCTGTAATTATTGTTACCTATAATGGGGAAAAATTCATAAAAAAGTTAATTGAATCGGTAGCAGAGCAAACTTTTAAAGATATTGAGCTTATTGTTGTGGATAATGCTTCAAAGGATAAGACAGTTGAAATCATCTCTGAATTTAGGGAAAAATTTGATTTTCCTTATAAAACAATAATTCTTGAAAAAAATTTAGGATACACCGGCGGAGTTAACTTAGGGATAAAAAATTCTTCAGGGGATTTTACTCTGATTTTGAATCAGGATACATATCTTGAAAAGGATTTTATAGAGAAAGCATTAAAAGGATTTGAGGATAAAGAAGTTGGACTTGTCTCCGGGAAAATACTCAGGTTTGACAAAGAGACAATCGATTCCACAGGACAGTTTTTATCCCTTTCCCTTTATCCTGTTGAAAGAGATTATAATAAAAAAGCTTCTGATATTGAAAGAAAAAGAGAAATTTTTTCCGTATGCGGAGCCGTTGCTTTTTATAGGAGAAAAACTCTTGAAGACATAAAAATTGATGATGAATACTTTGATAAGGATTTTTTTATGTTTTTTGATGATATTGATATCGGGTGGCGGGCAAATATAAGAGGCTGGAAGGGAATATATGTAAGTGATGCAATCGCCTATCATTTCAGATCTGGTACAGTAATCAAGAGAGGAAAACTTTTTCTTACCTTCAAAAGATCTCCTTTGATTCAATATCATATTATAAAGAATAGATATCTTACGCTTCTTAAGAATGTAAGACTTTCTCAGTTATTATTACATCTTCCTTTTATTTTTTTCAGAGATATTGTATATTTATTGGTAATTATAAAAAATCCATCCATTTTGAAAAAGCTTTTAGGCTCAGCTAAGATATTTAAGAAAGCTTTTAAGAAAAGGAAAAAGGTATGGATGAAAAGTTATTGATTAATATTCTTCTTTCTTCACTTCTTTCTTTCTTCTTGGCTCAATATCTTATTCCATTAATGAAAAAGGCTGCAGTGGAGCTTAACATTCTTGATATCCCTGATAATAAGTTGAAGAAACATAAAAAGCCGACACCTTATATGGGAGGAATGGCTGTTTACATGGCAATTATCTTTTCAGTAAGCATACTTGTTCCTCTTAATCGTTTTGTTACTTCCTTTTTTCTTGGGGCAACAATGATTGTTTTAATAGGTTTTGTTGATGATTTAAAAGCTATGAGCCCCGGTTTGAAGTTTTTACTTCAAAGTCTTGCGATTCTTATTGTTATTAGGGGTGGTATTTACATTAAGCTTGCCATTTTCCCTGATTATGTAAATTATTTTTTAACCTTTTTCTGGCTTCTTACCATTATTAATGCATTTAATTTTTTGGATGTTATGAACGGACTTTCAACCATTGTTGCAATTTCATCAATGATTTTTTTCATATTCTACTCATCTTTGCAGGGAAATTTTGAAATAAGCTTGATTTCAACAGCATCTTTAGGAGCATATCTTTCTTTCCTTTACCATAATTTTCCGGAAGCAGGAATATTTTTAGGAGATTCAGGGAGTATGCTCTTGGGATATATAGCTGGAGTTTTATCTTTTGCTATTGACTATTCATATCTTAACCAAATTTCAGTAATAATTCCCATTGTCCTGCTTTTCGTACCATTGGCAGAGATTACTTTTACAGTAGTCAGAAGAATCTATCATGGAATACCTCCCTGGAAAGGTTCTCCCCATCATTTATCTTTTTTCATAAGAGATAAAATTGGTGCTGTTAAAACAGCATATTATTTCGGCTTTCTTGTCTTTTTATCAGGTGTTTCTTCGGTAATATTATCTCTGGGATATTTTAAACTCTTTTTTATTC
>JALXDT010000307.1 GCA_027070475.1 Candidatus Aminicenantota bacterium
ATAGTATACTGTTGATTTCTACCTCTCTTTCTTCTGATTTTAACTTATTCTGAATATAAATGGGTAGGATTAAGTTATGTTTTTCCAGTTCAAAATTTAGGAAGGTTTTTATCTGGTCAATATTTTCTGGTCTGGAGACCCTCTCAATAGAGTCAATTAGATATCTTAATGCATCAATATAATCAATTTTTATATCAAGAATAGTTTCATCAACAATTTTAAAAACAGTGGTAAATTGCCCCGGTTTTTTAAGATCTTCTTTTAATTTTTCCCACTCATCGGGAAATGCTGTTTTAAGTCTGTCGATGAAAGATGAAAGAGCATCTATAAGAAGCTCTTTTTGAGGCTCTGTCTTTTTCATATAATCAATTCCTACCTCAATTTCACTTAATCTTGTCAAAAATTCAATTGTGTATTCGCCTTTTATGATATCTCCATGTTGAGGAGCTATAATTTCGGGTAAGGGATTCATTAATCCTATTCTGTCAACTGTTTCTCTTACTGCTAAATTGCTTGGCATATATATAGTATGAAAGACTTTAATTCCTTCCCATGATTCTTCTGTTGCAAAGATACCATCTCCCTTTTTTGTATTAATTCCTGCAGCAAAATCTCCGGAAAAAAGAATTTTGCTCTCATAATCAAAAAACATCATAGCTCCTCTAAAGTGACAATAATGAGCGGGGACAAATCTGATTTTGTGCCCTGTTTTCTTTATTGTTAGAATTTCTGATTTAAAATTCTCTATCAACATGACCCTCTTTTCGGATATACCATACATACTTACGAGTCTAAAGGTATCTATTGAAGTTAGCAAAACCGATTTTTTCGAGCCTGCAAGAATAAAGGGAGCAAGGGATGAAACATCAGGATCCTGATGACTTAAAAAGATAATATCTATATTTTGAATACCTCCGAATAGTCTTTTTGAAGCATCCATAACAATATCTCCATCTAACTTTGTTCCCGGATCAAAAATCATATTAATATTATGCCCATTGTTTGAAAATTTTTTAAAATAAATGTTTCTATGAAAATCCTTTTCCTCTGATCTTACAAGAAAAAAATTTGTTCCTATTTCTGATATTTTTGCATGTGACATTAAAACCTCCTGATAGTTAAGTTTCATATTATATATTTTATATAATTTTAAATCAATTTTAGTTTTGAAAAAATTTAATATTTTATTTTTTATTAGATATTAAGTTTATAAGCATAGATTTATTTTCTTATTGAACATTTTTAATTAAAGTAGTATATTAATATTATGAAAAGGATAATCATTACAATATTAATAATTGTTTTTTCTCTTCTTTTAGCCTCATGTATTCAAGATTATCTGATAGCTCCCGAGGGAACGACGGTAACTATTACTGCAAAACCAACAGTTATCTATTATGATAATGATTACTCAACCATAACAGTTACTGCTTTTGAACCTTCAGGTAGGCCTATTAGGGATGGGATTATTGTATATTTTTACACAGATTTAGGCTCAATTCCTGAACAGGCAAAAACAAAAAATGGAAAGGTGTCGGTTAAATTGTACAGTACAGGTAAAGAGGGAACTGCCAATGTAACAGCTACAATGCCGGGAGCAGGTGAAGTATCCACACAGGTTGAGTTTTCTAATTCATCAGATTTATGATAGGTAGCGTAGGTTTTCCTGAATTAATTTTAATTTTAATTGTTGCTCTACTTGTTTTTGGACCTGAAAAACTGCCTGAGGTAATTAAAAGTACAGTAAAAACTGTAAGGGCAATAAAAAAAGAGATGGCTGATGTAAGGAAAACCATTGAGGATGAGATAGGAGATATCACGGAGGAAGTTGATGATGTTAAAAAGAATATAATAGTGGCTGGAGATATTGTTAATGATTCGGAGGAATCCGAGGAAATCAAAGGATCAATAGAAAACAATTCAGATGATAATAAAGAAGAAGGAGTAGATGGAAGAGAAGAGGGAGAGAAAAAGCAATAAAAAATTAAAAGGGAAAAAGGATCCCAATAGTCTTACCTTCTGGGAACATTTAGAGGAATTAAGAAAAAGAATATTTTATTCTATAATAATTGTATTGATAGGATTTTTAGTCTCCTGGGCTTTTGCAAAGAAAATCTATGATTTTATTGCCTATCCGGTATTAAGATTTTTAAAGGATGGAAAGCTTGCCTATACTTCTTTGACTGAACCATTTATGATGTATATAAAATTATCTTTCCTGGCATCTCTGTTTCTTACATCTCCTCTTCTTTTTTATCAATTCTGGAAATTCATATCTCCTGCTCTTGAAAAGAAAGAGAAAAAGTTTGCTATTCCTTTCATTCTTTTTTCTACTATATTCTTTTTAATAGGGGGGTGGTTTGGTTATGAAATAGTTTTTCCCTATGCATGTAAATTTTTTCTTGATATAGGAAAGGATTTTACAGCTGTTATAACCGTTAGCCAATATCTTTCTCTTGCCACTAAGGTGCTTTTGGGAATTGCCTTGACTTTTGAACTCCCTGTTTTGATCTTTTTCCTTTCAAGGTTTGGAATTGTAACACCGAAGTTTCTTTTAAAATATTTTAAATATTTTGTTTTAATTGCTTTTATAATTGCAGCTGTTATCACTCCTACTCCTGATATGATTACCCAAAGTGTGATAGCTTTTCCTCTAATCGGTCTCTATGCTGTTGGTATTTTGATTGCTTTGGTTTTTGGTAAAAAGAAAAAGACAAAGAGTGAATAATTTTAAAAAAGCAGTTGAATTTCTGAAAGATGCTAATAGTATAGCAGTATTGACAGGAGCAGGCATTTCAGCAGAAAGTGGTGTTCCTACTTTTAGAGGAAGAGGCGGATTGTGGAGAAAGTATAGGGCAGAGGAGCTTGCCACTCCAGAAGCTTTTAAACAGGATCCTGTCTTAGTATGGAAATTTTATGATTATAGAAGACAGCTTATTTCTAAAGTCCAGCCCAACAAAGCCCATGAAATATTGGCAAAATGGGAGAAAGGGCTTAAAAATTTAACCATTGTTACTCAGAATATTGATGGTTTACATCAAAAATCGGGTTCAAAAAATGTTATTGAGCTTCATGGAAATATCTGGGAAGTTAGATGTATTAAAGAAAATAAGATTTTTAAATATGAAGAAAATCCTATAAAGGAGTTTCCCCCCAGATGTCCTGATTGTGGTTCTATAATAAGACCCAATGTGGTCTGGTTTGGGGAATCTTTAAATCCAGAAATTTTGAGTCTTTCATTCTCTTTATTCGAAAATTCTGATATTGCACTGGTGATTGGTACATCTTCAGTGGTTTATCCTGCAGCCCATCTTCCGCTATTAACAAAGAAAAGTGGAGGGAAAATCATAGAGATAAATATAGAAGAAACATCTCTTACAGGTTTATCGGATATTTTTTTAAAGGGTAAAGCTTCAGAAATATTAAAAGGTATAGATTCTCTAATCTAATCCATCCATT
>JALXDT010000308.1 GCA_027070475.1 Candidatus Aminicenantota bacterium
ATTATTGAAAGAGGTTTTTGAATTGGGAAAAAGGGTGGAAAGTAGTTTAAAAGAAAAAAGAGAGATTATAAAGAAAAAAATAGCTGTTACTCAAAACATAAGAAAAAATCTTGATAATTTTTTCACTCAGACAGAAAATATTCCGTTGTTCGTAGACGAAAAAGAGTAGATCAGAGAAATTTTTTAAAGAGTTTTAAAATACCCTGATCCCATCCAACTCTATGTGTTACACCTACATCTTTAATTTGATCTTTATTGTCTAAATACCATTGGTAGGATCTTATTAAAGCTTGAGCATTTGAGTATTTTGCTTTCCAACCGAGAGATTTTTTTATTTTATCAACTGAAACAAAGGATTCCTTATCTGCTGTGCCATAAACCCATTTGTAAAGGGGTGATAATTTCAAAGCTTCAAAGAGCATTAAAGGAGGCTTTACCAGAATTGAAGGAATTGGCATTACCTTTGCACCGCTTTTTGCATATTCGCAGAGTGCTCCTACATCTTCCCTTACTGTTTTAAACTCTTCAGCTCCCACATTAAACACATCATTAACCTTATTTTCATCTTCTGTCAAAGTTAGGTATATGGCCTCCACAAGATCCTCAACTTCAAGTAATTGGTACCTGTTTTTACCATTCCCTATAACCGGTATTCTTTTGCCACTCTCAACCCAATCATAAAGTATCTGGAAAACTCCTAATCTTGCTGTACCTATAAAAGTTTTCGGCCTTATGACAGACACTATCATATCTTTTTGAGCTTCAAAACAGATATCTTCGGCTCTTATTTTTGCTTCTCCGTAAGCTCCAACTCCTACTCTCGGACTGTCCTCATAAATCGGATGATATTTTGGAACTCCGTAAACTGCAGTTGATGATATATATGTAACCCTCTTTACCCCGTGTTTTTTTGCAAACTCCAGAACATTTTTTGTGCCGTCAATAGTTGTAGTATAAATATCTTTTTTACTCCAGAGAGGAAGAGCTGCTGCCGCATGAATTATATAATCATAATTCCCGTTTTTTATAATATCCTCAAGTTTTTCTCTGTCTCTTACATCCGCATTGTAGTAAACTGTTTCTTTCGGATATTCCTCTTTGATATAATCGGCAATATCCAGGATAGCAATATCCTTAATCCCTTTTTTATAAAATTCATTTACAATATGATAACCTAAAAATCCCGCACCACCTGTAACTAACAGTTTCATATAAAACCTCCTCTCTGAAAAGTCTCACATTATAACATATTTTTCTTTTCTTTTCATTGGGAAGGTTCAGTAAAAGAATAGTTTATTGCTTTGGTTCTGTACCGTAAAAATAAAGATCATCAAAGGTTGAAAAAAAATCCTGTTTTAATTTTTCTCTTAATTCTTTCCATTCATCCAAAGGTTTTTTGAAGAATGCTTCTACAACCTTTGGATCAAATTGTTTTCCACTCCACTTTTTTAACTCTTCCGCTGTTTCTTCAAAAGAGAGAGCCTTTCTGTAAGGCCTGTCTGAAGTCATTGCATCTATTGTATCAGCAACGGAAAAAATTCTTGAACCTAAGGGAATTTCTTCTCCTCTTAACCCCACTGGATATCCCGTACCATCATATCTCTCATGATGATGAAGAACTATTTCCGCCACATCATTTAGTTGTTTTATATTTTTTAATATTTTATATCCTAACATAGGATGCTGTTTCATTATCTGCCACTCTTCTTCAGTTAATTTACCCGGTTTTCTTAATATCCCATCGGGAATACCTATTTTACCTATATCGTGGAGAAGTGCGGCTATTTTTAATGTTTTTAAAAACTTTTCATCCTTTATTCCCATGTTTTTTGCTAGTTCCAGGGTATAATAGGTAACTCTCTCTGAGTGTCCCTCTGTTTCAGTATCTCTTGCATCGAGGGCATTAACAAGTGTCAAAAGTGTGGAATTAAAAACTTCATCTAACTCTTTGTAAGCTTTTTCAAGCTCTCTTGTTCTTTCTCTAACTAATTCTTCAAGGTGAAGCTGATATCTTTTATTTTCAATAAGTAATTTTCTTTTTTCTATAGCTCTTTTTACCACTATCAAAAGTTCGGACATTTTAAATGGTTTTGTTATATATGTATAAGCGCCTCTATCCATTGCATTGATTGCAGATTTTATATCATTTAAAGCAGAAATCATGATTACTACAGCATCAGGTTCAATTAATTTGACCTCTTTTAGAAATTCAAGACCATCCATGACCGGCATTTTTATATCAGACATAATAATAGCTATTTTATCTCTGTTTTTTAGGAAAAGTTCGAGAGCTTCTTTCCCATTGGAAGCTGTGATAGCTTCGTACCCTCCCTGTTCCTCCAAGAGTTCTTTTACATACTCTCTTATGTTTGGCTCATCATCAACTACCAAGATAGTGTTCAGGTTTGTTTCTTCTTCTAAAAGATTTTCATTCATATTCTAAAATAACACAGCTTTTTATTATTGTCAATTGGAAATTGTGTCGTTTTCATATGATAAATGTGATATTAAAAAATTTTTTCTGATTAATCTTATAAGTTTCTGAATGATTATTTTTGACGCAGAGGGCTATCTTGAAAAACCTATCTTAAAAGTTTATACTTTTTTATGAATGTTGAAGTGAAGACAAATCATTTACCCCATATAACACCATTGGTTTTAGTGGTATCCGGAAATAATCCTCCAAATCCTTCCACATATATATATTTCGGGCAGTTAAATGATAATCCTCCGATAGTCGGTGTGGGGATGAAAGAGAAGAGATTTACATATAAACTTATTAAGAAATTTGAAGATTTTACGATTAATATTGTTACTAAAGAGATTTTAAAAGAGGCTGATAGAGTAGGCTTTCTATCAGGCAAAAAACATGATAAATCAAAGATTGTTAATTTGCGTTATGAAAAATCCTTATCAATTAAGTCTATGAGAATAGCTGAATCTCCGATAAGCTATGAAGTAAGATACAAAGGAGAGTTAAAACTCTTTGATCATAACCTTGTTTACGGAGAGGTTGTAAGAATACTTGTAAAAGAAGAATATATAAAAAATGGAAAAATAGATCTTTATGCTATTTCTCCGATAGTTTCATCCTATTATACCACTGAATATTATTCAATTGGGGAAAAGCATGGTAAATGGGGGATAAGTTTAAAAAAGGAGGAGTAAATGAAAATCAGAATGAGTTTTATTTCAATATTGATGGCTCTTTTAATACTCTTTGTTGTTTACAAATTCTATCTTGCACCTTCAAAAGAAGAAGGTAATAAAACAATTGTGAAATCTTCAATGGAAAAGGCTTCCGATGCTGCCATATCCACTGATATTACTATGATACAGCAGGCAATTTCACTCTATTACAGTGAAAAAGGAGTTTTACCCGAAACACTTTCCGAACTTGTTCCTAATTATTTAAGAAATGTTCCTGTTGACCCATGGGGCAATTATTATAAATA
>JALXDT010000309.1 GCA_027070475.1 Candidatus Aminicenantota bacterium
GTTAATTAACATTTCATAACCTTAAAATTTTTACTAATTCTAACTTCAAAATATTATTGAAATTTCCGGTTAAAATTGATCCGATAAAATTAATACAAGGCCATATAGAATAGAAAAATTATATATACATCAAACGTAATCCAATGCCACTTTATATTTCGTATACATTTTTCTTTACCTGACTAATATTATGATTTATAATAGAATTGCAATTTTTATTTTAAATGTTTACATTTTTCTCTGATACCATAAAACATAAATATCAGGAGGTTCTATAAATTGGATACAAACCCAAACGAACTTGATCCTGAAATTGCTGAATTGCTCGGAATATCGTTAGAAGAAGAGGCGCAGAGTAAAATTGATACGGACGAAAATGGCAAACCAATTTCGAGGAAAGAGCTGAAAGAAATCGATCTGGACAGAATATTTAATAATGGCTCGTCTGCATATTCAAAAATTATCGCAGAAGCCGGTGAATATGGATCAAGGCTCAACGATTTATTGATCAAATACTCAAAGGCTACCGAAAAGGATGAAAAATCCATGTACCGGGAGAGAATAATTCCCGCTTACTGGAATATGCTTACCTCTCTCATCGATAATTTTTTCGATAATCTATCAGACGAAAAACAGGCTCTGTTCAGGTACGGTCTTTTGAAGGCCTCATATATAGATGACAACCAGAAGCAGATTTTAAAATACATCAATCAAAACGAAAAGATAGAAGACCTCTACTTTGTCGATGAATGGCTACTTATGGTTGGAAATGGGATAATAAAACAGTCCGCCGTCGATGAAACAATAAGAATGAAGAAAAAATCTCCTTCTTTCGCCAGAGAAAAACTTGAACGAAAACTTGGCTCCAAAGAAGCGGAGTTAACGAGTTTGAGGCAAAAAATTGAACACCACGAAATGATAGAAAAGAGCCTTCAGAGCAGTGTGGCAATCATATTAAAGCACGAACGCCTTCCCGAATACGGCAACATAATTGCACCGTATACTCAGGAGCAGAAAAAGGCGCTGATTCAACTGCAGGATATAATCAAAACCCTGATAAAATCTGACAGAGAGATTGAAACTACATTCAGACAGATTAAACATCTTGAAGAGGAAATAAAAGATCTAAAAAAGAAGGCCGGAGAGGTAGTTGAAGAGCTCAATACAAAAACAGTGAAAGAGGAGTTTTCGACTGTACGTCAGATGATAAAAATGACAGTAGGCAGACAGGGTAACCATTTTCCATTCTTAATTAAGGCCTACATGCCAAAAAATAAAATGGATGTCGGCAGCAAACAGAATGTAAGCAATATATTTAAAGAAATTGAATCTATAGACCCCGGAATCTTTATAAGGAGATACAAGAAAGACGAACACAGAATTGTTCCCCACATTCTGATAGTACCTTCTTTTGGCGATTACGGAATATGCTGGGAGCCTTTTGAAAGAACAAACAGGGCAACAAGCAAGGGAAGGATCGCAATTCCAATGTTCCCGCGGGATTTAAAGTTTGCCGTTGCATACGCACTTGGCGATCTGAGATGGCAGATTGCAAAAGAAAAGGCCCTTCATCACTGGATGGAAGAGGGCCTAACCGGAAACTACTACGACTACTTTCAAAAGAACAAACTTAAAGGAGATCTAAAAGAAGCCTTTATTCAGGACTATATTCTGTGGATAAAATTTGAATCCCAGGGCCTTCAAAAACTACACAAAGAGGTAAGAGAAATATTCTGGAGATACATTCCATTCCCGCAAGATATTAAGGAGATGCTTAAAAATAGGGGTTACTACTACGCAGAACTCTACCGTAAAGACCAGAACAGGGCCCTATCACGCGGGTATTGATAATTTTAAATTAAAAGTCAAAAGCAAGATAACCCATACCTATTGTACAAAAACCATATGAATTGGAGCCGGATGTGAAACATACCAATCCGGTGTAAATCTATATTATATTTACAGAAAATATAGAATTTGCTCAGGATGGCTGTAAAATAAAAAAGATAAGGTCAATGTTTAAGTTTTCAATTTTAAATCTACTCTAAAAAGATAGAGTACTGTCGTTTCGAACCTTGATTCTTCAACTGGATTTTATGCCGGTAATCTGTAATTCCTTAAGTATTAAAGATTTCGTCGCTTTGCTCAAAAAATAAAAAAAGAGTTATTTCACTACTATTACAATTGTACTTCACTACGTTACGATCGAAAATAAAAGATATTTCTTCACCCTCTTTTAAAGGTCAAAAACGCATTTTTATATAGCAAACTAAAATTTAATTAAATTAAAAAGTTAATCATTTAGCCTATTTTTTCTAAAAAAATTATAATTCTTACATCTCATTACACAATTTATACACGATTATAGGGGCTTTTTTTGAAATATAAAGACAAAGTTTGCATAAAACATGTGAATAACTTTTTAAGCATTTTCGGCATTTTTATATATTAAAAGCTCTATTTTTTATTATCTATCTTTTATTTGCAACTTTATAAAACCCCTAAATATAGGGTTTTATAAGGGATATAGCAGTATTGGCAAAATTATATTAAATAGTTAAGAATTTAGCTTTTTAGGGCTTTTTTTGAGTGATTTTTAGCTTCAGATGGTGCTAAAAACAGCAATTTTACACATTTTCTACACTATTTCTACATTTTTTCTACACATTTTTAAAATATTAAAGAAAAAATGGCAAAAAACATGTGAATAACTTTTTAAGTTTTAGTGCTTTTTTGATATGTTTTAAACTTTGTATTTTTAACTATATTGTTTTTTTGCTAATTACTAAATCCCTAAAAATAGGGCTTTAAGCGTGGTCTGAAGGAGTAAAATAGAATTATATTAAAAAGTTAAGCGTAAGTGACTTTGACCTAACTTTTTAATTTTTTTAGGGCATTTTTGCCCAAAAAATAGGCAAAAATAGTTTAATTGTATTTATTTTTATTTAAAAATATTATAAAATAGCCCTTTTCCACAATTTTTCCACATTGGCAATCTCCAATTTTCGCCTTAAAATAAAAAAAGGAAAAACATGTGAATAACTTTTTAAGAATTTAAAATAATCCTCTTATATACTCTTCACTCTTATAATTTTACAAAGCCCTAAATTTAGGGCTTTAGAAGAGATTTGATAAGGCAGAAAAGCCAATTAGATTAAAAAGTTAAGCTAAAGCCATAAAAAAGCACACTTTTTAGATGTTTTTATCATTTAAAATCTTTATGTGTAGATATATATGCTCTTGATATTTAATACAGCTACTTTATTATTTGCTAGTTTATTATTTGCTAGAGGAGTTGAAAAGAAAAAAATATCAAATCAACCTTTTTCTTCTATCTAATTAAGATTAAACTTACTAGATTGCAATGGACTCACTTTATGAGTACATCCAATAAAGCGATTAGTAATGTTTACATTTTAAATTTTTCCCAATTTTATAA
>JALXDT010000310.1:0-7355 GCA_027070475.1 Candidatus Aminicenantota bacterium
ATATATATCAGTTAAAAAATATTTTTAGTATTAATAATAAAAGAGGTTAATAAAATGATTGGCTTAATATTCGGAATTATAATCACATTGACAGGAACAGCTGTCGGATACTTTTACGCTCCTTCGTCGGATCAAAAATTTATTTATGCAGGGATCTCTTTTGTAATATCAATCCTCTTAATATATCTGATAAAGAAAATTGAAAAAACAGATTTTCAGAATTTCTGGGGAGGATTAATAGGTTTTCTTTTAGGTGTTTTTATAGCTTTTATTCTTGTTAAGATAAAACCATTTGAAAATTTATGGATAAAGAATTTTATTTCCATTGTTTTACCATTAACCGGCCTATACTTTGGGATTGATAAGAGTGAATGGTTCAGACCATCAACTGTAAAATCCATTTTCAAAGAGAGAAAAGAAACCATAGCAGTAAAGATTCTGGATACCTCAGCTGTAATTGACGGAAGGATAGCGGACCTTTGCGAAACAGGTTTTCTTGAAGGAAAGGTTCTTTTGCCCTCTTTTATAATGAATGAACTCCAGCAGGTAGCTGATTCCTCCGACTCATTAAAAAGACAGAGGGGAAGAAGAGGCTTTGATTTTCTTGAGCAACTGAAAAAATGCCCTAATATAGATTTTAAAATAATAGAGAAAGATTATGCAGACATAAAGGAAGTGGATCATAAACTTCTTCAGCTTGCAAAAGATGTAAGAGCAAAGGTTATTACAACAGATTTTAATTTAAATAAATTAGCAAAGATTCAAGGGATAAAAATATTAAATATAAATGAGCTTGCGAATGCACTCAAACCTATTGTTCTTCCGGGAGAAAAGATTAAAGCTTATATTTTAAAGGAGGGCAAGGAAAAGGATCAAGGCGTAGCCTATCTTGAGGATGGAACAATGGTGGTTGTTGATAATGCGAGAAAGATGATAGGACAGACAATTGAAATAACAGTAACCTCTGTTCTTCAAACTGTCGCAGGTAAAATGATTTTCGGAAGGTACGAACCATAATCTCAGAATGTGTAATCCCATTTACAGGTGTATTATTTTTTTATCAATAACATAAATAGTTTTAGCGGAAAAACACTGAAATTAAAGGCTTTTCTCTCTGGCATAATTGTTGATTATTAGTTTTATTATAAAAGAAGGAGGAAAAAAATGAAAAAAACAGCTATATTCTTAAGTTTGATTCTTTTGTTAGGTATAGCATTACCATTACAATCCGGAATTCTCTGGTTAAAGTACGGGCTTTTTTATCCCAACTGTGAAAGTGATCTATGGGAAACAAACTTTGATAATCTGATTTTACAGAAGAGTGATTTTAACACATCGCAGCTTTTCATAGGTTATGAAATGCCTATCAACAGACATTTTGGTATTTCTATAGATTTCGGAAGTATAGAAAAAGCCGAAGTTGACTCTGAATACAGAGATTATGTGTATGAAGACGGGACAACCATTAATCAGGCGATTGGTTATAAAATCGGAATATTTGAATTAAATGCAAAACTTTATCCGATGAAAAAAAGAGAAATGATAGCTCCCTATCTTCAGGTTGGGGTAGGTTTTTACAATGTTGAATATAATCAATGGGGAGAATTCATAGATTTTGATTATGGTTATGTTTATGATGGTGATTTTCAATCCAAGACAACTTCATTCGGATTCAATGGAGCAGTGGGAATAATAATAAGGCCTACAGCAAGATTACTTCTTGGAGCAGAGGGAAGGTATCAAATGGTCAAAACAACTCTCTCCAGTGAGTTTGAAGGATTTGAACCTCTTGATATGTCAGGAGCATCCTTCTCATTTATGATTGGTTTTATATTCTGAAAATAAAACTGACTAATTAATGGCGGGGAAATTTTTCCCCGCTTTTTTTATTCTTCCTTTAAAATATCCTTTAACTCCTCAATCGAAGGGAGCTCTTCAAGACTTTTTAAACCGAAAACTTCAAGGAATTTATCTGTTGTTTCATAAAGGAGAGGATGTCCTGGAACATCTTTTCTCCCTGCAATTTTTATCAAACCTGAATCCAATAATTGTCTTAACATATAGGAGGATTGAGTTCCCCTGTAATAAGAAATTTCTTTTAAGGTTATCGGTTGTTTGTACGCGATAAGGGAAAGTGTTTCCAGAGCTGCTTTTGAAAATCTAAGCTCCTTTTTAAATCCGAAAAATTCTTTTATATAAGGGTAATAAACTTTTTTTGTTTTAAACCTGAAACCCCCGGCAACCTCTTCGAGAGTCAAGGATGTATTTTCATGATGAAAAATTTTTATGCTTTCAATAATTCTGTCTATCTCTTCCTTTTTAACATTAGAAAAGTATTTATAAAGCTCTTCCTTTTTAACAATTGCTCTGGCTGAAAATATTATAGCCTCAATGATTCTGGCAAGCTCACGGTTAGTTGACATAGAGGGATCTCTCGTCTCTTTTTCCCCTTGCAGGGAACACAAGAATATCTCCGAAAAATGTTTCCTGAACAGCTATTACCTTTCTTCTCTTTATAAGTTCAAGAAGCGCAAAAAAGGAAAAGAAAGCATCTTCAATACTATCAAAGGATTCAAAATATCTATTAAAATTAAGAAACTTCTCTTTTCTGACTATTTTACTTATATTATCCATAACCTCTCTTAAATTGTATTTTCTCTCCTTTAATTTGAAGTTTTCATCTCTTTCCCTTACTTTTATTAATTTGAAAAATGTCTCCGCAAGCAAAAATGTGCTCACAGGATAGATTTCAAACTCTCTTTCCCCCTCATAGGGAAAACTTACTTTCATGGATTTAGATTCTTCCCTGTAGTTATTTTCAAGAATTTCCATTAGATGTTTCACCTTTTCAAACTCTTTCAACTGATCAAGTATATTGTATTCTTCTTCCTGTTGATTTTCCTCCTCTTCGCTTTTTGAATAAGGGAGGATTGCCTTGGATTTTAAAAGAATCAGAGTAGCAGCCACAGCTATAAAATCCGCTTCTCTGTCAAGATTAATACTCTCTCTTGATCTTAGAAAAAGCAGATAATCTTTTATAATTTTAGTGAGACTTATCTCCTCAATTTCAAGTTCCTGTCTTTTAACAAGAAATAAAAGGAGATCAAAAGGTCCTTCAAAGTATTCTGTTGTAATTATAAAATCATCCATTTTTAAACCCTATTGCAGAAAAAACCTCATCCATGGTTTTTGAAGCAACCTCTTTCGCTTTTTTATTTCCTTCATTTAAAACATCGGAAACAAAATCCTTATCTTTTTCAAATTTATCCCTTTTCTCTTTTATGGGAACAAGGACTTTTTCAAGGTTCTTTATAAGAATCTTTTTACAATCAAGGCAGCCAATGGTCGCTTTCGTACATCCCTGAACTATATCATCTATCTCCTCTTTTGAAGAAAAAGCCTTATGATAATAAAAGACAGGGCAGTCCTCGGGAACTCCGGGATCTGTTCTTCTTTTTCTTCTCGTATCTGTCATCATCGGGAAAATCTTTTTCTTTACTTCATTAAAATCCTCTTTCAGATATATAGCATTATTATAACTTTTGCTCATCTTTCTTCCGTCAAGACCCGGAAGTCTCGGGACTTCTGTCAAAAGAGGTTTTGGTTCGGGAAAAACTTCTCTATAAAGATAATTAAACCTTCTTACAATTTCTCTTGAAAGTTCAATATGAGAGACCTGATCCTCACCGACAGGGACAAGCTCACCTTTATATAAAATTATATCAACTGTTTGTAAAACAGGATATCCTAAAAATCCATAAGTGTCTATGTTTTTTGCTTTTAATTGTTTAATCTGTTCCTTATAGGTAGGAACTCTTTCGAGCCATCCGAGGGGAGTTATCATTGAGAGCAGCAAATGGAGTTGGTAATGATGCTCAAATTTTGAATGGTCAAAAATCACTGATTTTTCAGGGTCAATTCCAACACTTAACCAATCCAGAACTATCTCCCGTGTGTACTCTTCAATCTTGTCAGAGTTGGCATATTCAGATGTTAGAGCATGTAAAGAAGCAATTAAAAAATATGTATTATACTCATCCTGCAGTTTTACCCAATTGTTCAAAGCACCTACAAGATGCCCGATGTGAAGAGGTCCGGTTGGCCTCATTCCACTAACCACTATCTTTTTCTTTTCCATTATTCACCCCAATAATTTTAAAAATAATCTGAAAAAAGGCATTATGAAAAATGAATAAATTCCAGTATAAATCAAAAGAAGAAGTATAAAAAAGCCGTAAGGTTGAAGTTTTTCAAATGTCATGGAAGCTTTCGGAGGTAAAAGGCCTATAATAATATTTCCTCCGTCAAGAGGCGGAATCGGAATAAGATTAAACAGTCCTAAAAATACATTGATTATAAAAAGCTCAAAAAGAATGAAGGCAATTCCGGCCGTTATTGTGGATGGCATGGGGCTGTTAGTATATATGAAAAATTTTACCGCAGGATTATTGTGAAATATGATTCTTAAAAGTATTGCTGAAATAATGGCAATTGAAAAATTAGAACCTGGACCCGCGAAAGCCACTGCAGCCATCTTTTTCCTTACACTATTGTAATCCCCTTCAAAATTTCTCGGATCCACCATAACAGGTTTTGCCCACCCGAATACAGGCAATTTGAAAATTATTAGAAAAGCGGGGACGATAATGGAGCCTATAAGATCAAGATGAGCAATGGGATTCAAGGTTAATCTACCCTGAACTTCAGGTGTAGGATCTCCAAACTTATAGGCTACATAACCATGAGAAGCCTCATGCGCTGAAACAGCGAAGAGCAAAACGACTATGTCAATAATAATTTTTACTATATTAAAACTCATTAATTAGATGGTAGCAGATATAGTGTTTTTTGTCAAATAACTACAAAGAACAACACAATATATATTATCTTAAATAGGATAAAAAATTAAAAAGCTATTTGATTTTTCAGGTACATTTATTTAAAATACCTGATGAGCAAAGAATTGAAATATCATCCGATTAAAGGTTTTGTTTATTCGATAACTTCGGCACTTTCTGTAACAGTTGTTTATATAATTTCAAAATTAGCTCAAAACACTCTTTCTACAGAACTCTTTCTTTTCTGGTGGTTTGGACTTGCTTCTGTCTGGGGAAGTTTTTTCATAATTAAGATGAAAATTTTCAAAGAGTATTTTGAAATAATGAAAAAGAATATTCTTTTCCTTTTATACTTTGCAATCGCGGAATCTGTCGGAACTTTTCTCTTTTTCTATTTAATAAAAAAATTAAATCCGTCAATAGTCTCTTTCTTAGGGAGTATAACTCCGCTTCTTGTTGTAATAGTAAGCTATTTTTTATTGAAAGAAAAACTCAACTTCATAGAGGGAATCGGAGCTGGCATATCAATTATAGGCGCAGGAGTTATCACCTATTCTTCACCCGAGGTAAAACCTGTCTATTTGCTAATGATTTTTATTATGCTATTAATTTTTGCCATCAATACAACACTTGTAAGAAAAAATTCCAGAGAAATTCCATCTTTCCTTATCACTATGTTAAGAGTTTATTTTTTGTTTAGCTCCTATGCCTTATTGATAATTTTCAAAGGAGGATTTCACTTTCCTTCAAAAGGGGAAATGCTCAATCTTTTAATTGGTTCATTTGCAGGGCCTGTTTTAGGTATGTTTTTGCTTTTTAAAGCTTTGAGTTATATGAAAGCCGGAACCGTCTCAATTATCAGGTCAATTCAACCGTTTTTGGTTGCTATAAGTTCTTACCTTATTCTAAAACTTCCCCTTTCATCCAAACAATTGATAGGTGGAACAATCTTAGTGATAGGAATAAATATAATTTTAATTGGGGCTAATATAACAAAAAACAGCTTTTTAAATCGTGCTATAAAAAACTGAGGGAGGAAAAAATGAGTAAAAATTATGCGGTGATAGGATTGCAGTGGGGAGATGAGGGAAAAGGAAAAATTGTGGATTTACTTTCGGAAAAAATAAAGATAACTGTCAGATATCAGGGAGGGCACAATGCGGGGCATACTGTAATAATAGGAGACAAAAAGATAGTCCTCCATCTGATTCCTTCCGGAATTATACATGGGGATACAAAATGTATCATAGGAAACGGAGTCGTTGTTGACCCGTATGCTTTTATTAAAGAGATAAAAGATCTGCATAGCTTTGGTATAAAAACAAAGGGAAGACTTTTTTTAAGCAAAGATGCTCATATGATTTTACCTTTCCATTCGGAATTTGATTCGATTGTTGAAGAGGAAATCAGAGGAAATCAAAAAATAGGAACAACTAAAAGAGGTATAGGGCCCTCCTATGAGGATAAAGCGGGAAGGCGGGGAATAAAACTTTCAAGTCTTTATAATCCGGAATACTTAAAAGAGGAAATCGACTATCTTGTTAAAATCAAAAATATCTTTTTAAGAGGCTTAAACAAACCTGAATTAAACTCTGATAAAATTTATAATGATATTATGGAGATCAGAGAAGAGCTACTTGAATATATTACTGACACCTTTTTATTAATTCAAAAGGCAAAAGAAGATGGAGACAGGATATTATTTGAAGGGGCTCAGGGAGCGCTTCTTGATATAGACTATGGTACATATCCCTATGTTTCATCCTCCCATCCGACTGTAGGGGGGATTTACACGGGAACAGGGATAGGCTCAGACACAGAAATTGATGTTATTGGTATTGTAAAAGCTTACGCGACAAGAGTTGGGAAAGGGCCCTTTCCTACAGAGGCAAAGGGAAAAGAGGGGGAAATTTTAAGAGAAAGGGGAAAAGAGTATGGTGCTACCACGGGAAGACCTCGAAGATGTGGCTGGCTTGATCTATTCTCTTTAAAATATTCCGTTAAATTAAACGGAGTAAAATCCATTGTTTTGACGAAGATCGATATACTTGATACATTTGAGAAGATTAAGGTTTGCACAGGATATAAATATAAAGGGAAAATACTTGATAATTTTCCGACTGAAAGCTGGATTTTAAATGAAGTAGAGCCAATATACGAAGAGCTTGAAGGATGGAACGCAAACACTTACGGAATTACAGATTACAATGAGATGCCGTCAAATGCTAAAAAATATGTAAAATACATAGAAAATTTTTTAGAAACACCTGTTTCTATCGTTTCAACAGGTCCCGATAGGAAGGAAACAATTACACTAAAAGAGCTTTAATGGGAAGGCATTGGGGACAACACTTTTTTTGGAACAAAGGATTAGCTGAAAAAATAGTTAATCTGATTGAAATAAAAGAGGAAGATTTTGTAATTGAGATTGGTCCCGGTAAGGGAATCTTAACAGAATTTATTTTAAAAAAGACAAAAAACCTTATTGCCATAGAAATTGATCAAAAACTAATTTTA
>JALXDT010000310.1:7365-11289 GCA_027070475.1 Candidatus Aminicenantota bacterium
GAGGGAGATTTTTTAAAAATAGAGCTTGATCAAATTTTGAATAAAAAGTTTAAAATAGTTAGCAATCTTCCCTATAAAATATCTTCCCCCACTTTACTTAAAATTTTCAAATACAGGGAAACATTTGAAGAAGCGGTAATTGTCATTCAAAAAGAGTTAGCTGAAAGGATTATTTCAAAAGAAAACAGTAAAAAATATTCACCTCTATCAATCTTAATGCAGATTTTTTTTGACATTAAAATAGCGTTTCATCTCTCTCCCGGAAGCTTCAATCCCCCACCTCAGGTTGACTCATCCGCTCTTGTTATAAAAAAAAGAGCCGTTCCGCTAATTGATGTAAAAGAGCCTGAAAACTTCAAATCTTTTTTAGATAGGCTCTTTAACCAACGAAGGAAAAAATTGAGAAACAATCTTCTTGAAAAAGAGCTTTATATTTTAAGAGAGAACAAATTAATAGAAAAAAGAGCCGAGCAACTTACCATAGAAGAACTTTTTTCTCTTTACAGGAGGGTTTATGAAACAGGTTGAAAGAGAGTTTTTCTTAAAACCGACCCTGGAAATTTTAAAAGAAATAATAGGGATGAAATTAATTTCAGAGGTTGATGGAGTTAAAACCGGGGGAACAATTGTTGAAGCTGAAGCATATTTAGGAGAAGATGATCCTGGAAGTTTCGCATACGGAGGTAAAAAAACAAAAAAAAGCATTCCCCTCTACGGAGAAGAGGGAAGTATATTCGTTTATTTGAACTACGGAATGTACTATCTTTTAAACATCATAACAGAATCTCAGGGAAAAGCAGGAGCAATATTGATAAGATCCATACTTCCCGAAATAGGTGTGGAGAAAATGAAAGAGAGAAGGGGAAAAGAGGATATTACAAATCTAACAAATGGTCCCGGAAAACTTTGCATGGCATTATCTATTGGTGAAGAACACAATGGCTTTAAAATATATGAAAAAGAGTCTCCGATTAAACTATTTTACGGGAAAAAATTTTCTCCTCAACAGCTAAAGTATACAGGTAGAATAGGAATCTCAAAAGGCAAGGAGCTACCCTATCGCATTGTCTTGGATAATTTTAACAATAAAATAAAGTAAAAAGTTAATATAAAACAATCCCGGCATAACCTACCACATTGGTGGCATCTCCTGATGCTTCTGCCGAGGTTGTATATTTTATAAGTTTTGCACTTAAACTTTTATCCTTTAAAGATTCTATCATAATTGTCACAGGAGCTACTCCACACATTGAAATTCTCTTTTCTTTAACTGTTCTCCAGAGACCCTCAGGGTCTAATTTCAGAATTTTCTCAATAGCAAGATGATCCTTTTCCTCAGCTTCCCTTTGAGGAACATAGTGACTGAAATCCGTGCTTGCTACAATGAGAACATCTTCATCATAATTTTCAAGAGCTTTTTTAAGCCCTTTTCCAATAAGAAGTAATTCATTCAGATCATATCCCATGATGGAAAAAGGGACTATGCTTATATCTTCTCTGAAATATTGAATAATAGGGAGCTGAACCTCTATTGAGTGTTCATACATATGAGCTGTTTCATCCACATAAACATAAGGGGTATATTTAATTATAGTCTCTATTAACTCTTTATTAACCTGTGTAATTCCCAGAGGAGTAGCCCAATGATCAGCTCCGGAAAGGGAGTAAAAATTCCCGATTCCCTGGTGATTCGGGCCAATGATAATGATATTTTTCGGTATCTCTATACTACTAAACACCTCAACTGCAACTTTCCCGGAATAAAAATAGCCTGCATGAGGACTTACCACACCTCTTGCTTTTAATTTATCTTCAACCTCTACTACTTTTTGCTTTATTGTTTGTTTTAATATTTCAGGATCATCGGGATAGAATTTCCCAGCGACAACCGGTTCTCTTATCATTTTCCTCCCATCATATTGATTGTTTTCTTCTGGTATCCTGTTAAATCAATTTTAAAAACAGACATGGGAATAGACATTTTCTTGTATTTTATTAGCTTGGTCTTTGTTATAGATGATTGCCCCATAAAGTTTGATGTCTGTATACTTTCCACAGGAAAACCCTCCACTTTTTTAAACTGGGGATCATTAATGAATTTTTTAAAGTCTTGTTCCGGGAGCATCATCTCATAACTTTTGATAAAAAGATCTTTAGGTATATCTATGTCTTTGGAAAACCATGTTTCGCTTTTCATCCCATAGATATCAGTTATAACCTTGTAGCATTTGTAACCATCTATTACCTTTTTTTCACCGGTAATCTTAATGGTAATTCCCAAATTTTTATCTTTGGAAAACTGTTTTAGCATATTAAAAACCATTCCTGTCATCTGTTTGAATTTTCCTAAATCGAGAATAGAATAGGTTTTATTTTTTCTGTCTACAAGAAGAACAGTTTTATCTTTAAAATTAACAACTGTTATTCTGTCTCCAGTATCTGTTCTTATAATGGAAGGATTAAACCAGATCTTGGAAATTATAACCTTATTCCCTCCCGTAGGCGAAGAAGTTTCATTTTTCTGTTCAATGTAAATTCCTGCACTACTCAATGAAATAATAATCAAAAACACAATGATAAATAAAGCTGTTTTTTTCACTTACTTCCCTCCTTTTTTTTATTAACACTTTTCTTAGGTCTTCCTCTTTTGGGTTTTTTGGTTTCTGCACCTGCTTTGTTGGTTTTTCTGTTTACTTTTTTCTTTGGGGTAACTTTTTTACTTTTAGTTTCTCCTTCCTTTGAGCTTTCAGTTTTCTTTTGAGACTGTTTGGCAGAGTTTTTGTATGTTGCTTCTCTGGATTCCACAAAGGTAACAAGTCTCTTCCATAAACCTGATCCCAGGTATTTATCGACAGTGTTAAGAATATTTTCTATTGAAAGAAGTAAATCTTCCTCTCCCAACCAGTATTTTTTTACTTTCTCTTCCCCTGCTCTTTTGATAATCTTTTTTACTACATAGGCAGACAAGGCAATATCATCAAGATAACCAATGGGCCCCATCACACCTTCGGGGAAAAGATCAAATGGAGAAATGAAATAGAAAATAGCCAGACCGACCAAAAGACGATCTTCTACAGGAAGCTCTTTATCTGTGGAAAGTTTCCACAAAAGGTAAAAAAAGTCAGGAGCTGAAAGGATATAATTAAAGAGCTTTTTTTCTTTAACACCTCTGCTTTCAGCCCATTCAATTATTTTTTTTCTTAACTTAATAAACTGTTAACTTATATATGCAGACTTATTTATCATCAAAAAAAATATACTCATAATCAATAGCCCTATCTTTTTGAGTATTTCATAATTTTTTCAATAATAGGAAGACACCCAAAATTGTTCATATTTTTTTATATTAAATTTATCAAACACAATTCTTCCTACAATAGCTTTCAAAGCTCCAATTTGTTTTTTCAACACAAAAGAAGTACTTTCATTTTTGTAAGGTAATACTGAAACTAGATAATAATTGTTCCCTGATTTTAATATTTTGAAATATACAGGTTTAGTTCATATATTTTTTATTTCAAATTGTTTATTAACATTACTTGAATGAAAAAAATATTTGTGACTATTCTCTCCTATTATAAAACCAAATATATGATATATATCCATATCCCCTTTTGTGATAGCAAATGTAACTATTGCAATTTTAATAGCTATACAAACCTCCACCACCTCCAAAATCGATATATAGATGCTCTCCTCCACCAATTGGACTTTGAAATAGATAGATTCCAAATAGAACAATTCCAAAGTATCTATATCGGAGGTGGAACTCCTTCAACTCTATCTATAAAGAATATCGAAAAACTATTTTCACAATTGACAAAGTATATCACACCAGAAACAGAAATCACAATAGAAGCAAACCCAAATAGTGCTAACAGAGATTGGCTATCTGCAATATACCAACTTGGAATAAACCGAATT
>JALXDT010000311.1 GCA_027070475.1 Candidatus Aminicenantota bacterium
ATTTTCTTATTTCACCTTTGAAAAAGCAGAGAGAAGATTATGAGAAAAAACTTATAAAGAGGACAGAAAAGGTGATAGGTGATTATCTTGAAAGTTTTTACATTATGTCAGCAAATTGGGGGGAGTGGGATTCTATGCAGGATTTTGTCAGAAATCCTACTGATGATTTTATTAAAGAAAATTTTCCACCTGAAACATTTGGCTGGGATTTTTTAAACCTTGTTGTAGTAAAGAGATTTTCTGGGAAGATACTTTATTCTGCTTTTTATAACCCAAAGATCAAAAAATTTGATGATTTTAAAAAGTTAGGGTTTGATAAATACACTGATAGAATTGTTAAAGAATTGTTAAAGGAATTTCCTGAAAAATATCTTGATATGGAGTATTTTAGAACTCCTGTTGGAGTTCTTGTTTGTGTGTTTCAATTAATTACTAACAACAAAGGAGAAAATCCCAATGGAATTTTTATTTTGGGAGGAATTTTAGGTGAAAGTTTTAGCTATCAATTAAAATCATTTCTCCTTGAGGATGTAAAAGTTTACTATTACGGGGAAAAGGGATTTGAAAAGATTGTGAAAGCTTATAAAAGTATTAAAAAGATAGGTGAAAACATCGGTAAGAAAGGGAACAATCTTCTTTACATGATTAGTGACTATGAAGGTAAGCCTGCTGCCTTTATATCTATTAAGTATGATTCTTCCATCTTTAAAGCATTAAACACTCAGTTGGTATACTTTGTTATTTTACTTATTATATGGTGGATTGTCTCAGGTTTATTTCTGTATTTTAATTTGAATAAATATATTACGGAAAGAATTATAAAGATTGCAAAACATATGAATTTGGTTAAAGAAACAAAAGATCTTGAATTAAGATTAAAAGAGGATAATTTAAATGATGAAATTAGTTGTTTGAAAAAAAACATAAATAGTGCCGTTGAGGAACTGAGATTAGAAAAGATTAACAGAGAGAAAGCTGAAAAAAGTATGGTGAATAATGAAAAATTGGCAGTGATAGGTAAGCTTGCATCTATTCTTTCTCATGAATTAAATAGTCCTCTTCTTGCTTTAAGTAATAGTATTGAAGTTATAAAAAATCACTGTGATGTTAAAAGTAAAAAAGAACTGAGGGAGATTATAAAATTAGCTGAAAATGAGATTTCATACATAAGGGAATTAATTGATGGACTTTTGGCTTTGAACAAAAAAAAGCTGAAAAAGTTTAAATTCATAAGTCTGAAATCTTTGATAAGGGAAACCACGAAACTTCTTAAGATAAGTAAAAAAATAGGAGATGTGAAAATTAAAATTAACATAGAGCAGGATTGTAAAATATATGGTTCTCCTGCAGAATTAAAACAGGTTTTATTAAATCTTTTGATAAACAGTATAGAAGCAATGAAAAGTAAGGGGATTATTGAAATAAGTGCTGAAATTGATGAAAGATATTGTATTTTAAGTATAAAAGACAATGGCCCAGGTCTCAGTGAAGAAGTAAGAAAAAATCTTTTTGAACCCTTTGTTTTTTCAGGTAAAAAGGAAGGTATAGGCCTTGGACTTTATGTAAGCTATAAAATAATTGAAAGGCATAGGGGACAGATAATATATATTGATGGGGATGATGGGGCGCACTTTGTTTTAAAATTACCAATGTTTAAATATGAAGGAGGTAATCTTGGAATTTGAAGGTAAAGTGTTGATTATTGATGATGACCCTTCTATAACTCTTAGTATGAAAATCTGGCTTGAAAGCAAAGGCTTTAACGTAGATTTTGCCAAAACAGGTAAGGAAGCTTTAAATATTCTTAAAGATAAAGATTATGATGTTGCCCTTGTTGATTATAGACTGATGGAGATGACCGGAATAGAGTTATCAGAAAAATTATTGGAGATTGACCCAAATTTAAAAATAATAATGATTACAGGCTTTCCATCCTATGAGACAGCGGTAAAGGCAATGAAACAGGGTGTTTTCAATTATATCTCAAAATCTGATTCAAATGAAGAAATTCTTGATACTATAATAAAAGCTGTTGAGGCAAGAAGAAAGGAGCTTTTTAAAAGAGAGGAAAAAAAAGAGATTATTAGTTATATGTTACTCTGCAACCATTCATTAATAAAAGAAAGCTTAGGGAACTTAAAAGATGATAAATTTGCTTTTAATCTTTATATTAATTTTCCTTCTATAAATGAAGTTGAGGAGGATAAAGTAAAGAAAAAATTGGATCTTGTTTTGATTTGCCATACCTGTAATATTAAAAAATTTGACGATTATTTTAAGATAATTCCGGCTTTACAAAAGGATTTTTCAAACCCTAAAATTATTATTTTAAACGAGGATTTAAGTGATAAAGAAAAGGTAAAGTTGGTAAGAATGGGAGTTAAGGGAATTTTCAAAAAAAATGTTGATTTGGGAACTTTAAAGGAGGCAATAAAGAAAATACATAGAGGCGAGATGTGGATAAGCAGGAAAATAATAAGTATGGCTTTGGAAGATAATGAGCTTTTGACCTATTTTACTGATGATGAAGCCTGTCAGGAATCCAAATTAACAGAGAGGGAAAAAGAGATTTTGAATTTAATTATAAAAGGTTTTAAAAACAGGGAAATTGCAGAGAAATTGTTTATTTCAGAAAAAACTGTAAAAACGCATATAAATAAGATTTTTAAAAAATTCAAGGTTAAAAGCAGAGCTCAGCTTATTATAAAGTTTTTTAAAGATAAAAATGGTAGTAAATGATTTTTTGTTAAATATATGATATATATTGTTTAATGCCAGTGGTAAAAAGGAGAGTATTTTTTATTGTAATAGTATTTTTTTTAATATTCGGGGTGTACCTTCGAGGGATTAATTCAGCAGGCTTTATCTTTGATGATAAGAGCTATATTAAAAAAGCTCCTATTTTTAATTCTGATGTTTCGCTCATAGATGTTTTAAAAACAGGTTTTGACGGGGGGCAATTTATTAATCACAAAGATAGTATGTATTACAGGCCTTTTGTTACTTTAAGCTTTTATATTGAGAAAAAATTAATAGGTTTTAGTGCTAAATCTCTTCATTTTACAAATGTTTTATTATATTTCTTGGCTCTTGTGTTTGTTTATTTATTTTTATTAAGACAGGATCTAAAACCAAACTCTGCGGAATTGATGGTTTTACTTTTTAGCCTTGTACCTATAAATGTTGATAATGTGGTATGGATAGTTGGAAGGTATGATATATTTCTACTTTTATTTGGATTTTTATCTTTGTATTTATTAGATTTGGGGATAGAGAAAGGGAAAAATCTTTACTATGTTTTCTTTTCTCTGTTTTTTGTTTTGGGGATGTTTTCAAAGGAAACCTTTATTATCTGGGCGGTCTTTTTTATTATTTATGAATTTTTAAAGAGAAGAAAAATAAAATTCTATTATCATTTAACGAATATAGT
>JALXDT010000312.1 GCA_027070475.1 Candidatus Aminicenantota bacterium
CTTTTATCGCGTTTGTTTAATCAGAGACAGCTAAGTTTAAGTTATGGAAGGTTTATGATAACTACTTTAAAAAGGCTAAGTATGTTGATTTAACCCATGCTTTTAATGCGACCAATCCCGTGTGGTATGGATTTGGAAATGCAGTTATTAAAGCGGGAGTTGCTGGTCAAGATGTCCCCGGATATGTAAAAAAAGGAACAGAATTTACTTACAAAAAACATGGGTTTATCATTACTCGATATTATCTTCCTACTGATCAGTATGGTACACAATTGGACCCACCTGCTCATTTTAACCAATATGGTGCAACTATCAGTGATTTACCTCCTACCTATGCAATAAGACCTCTTGTTGTGATAGATATTCATAAGAAAGTTGAAAAAAACCCTGCATATCATTGTACTGTTGAAGATATTAAAAATTGGGAGAAAAAATATGGTCCTATTCCGGAAGGCTCAGTTGTTATGATTAGATCCGATTGGTATAAAAAATGGAATGATGTAAAAGCCTTTAATTCTTCGAAGTTTCCTGGTATTAAGCTTGCTGCTTTGAAATATTTACATTTAAAGAGAAAAATTTTGTTCCACGGTCATGAACCTCTTGATACAGATATGACTCCCAATCTTGAAGGTGAGACCTGGTTGCTTCATCACAACTTTTGCCAGGCTGAAGGTGTTGCAAATCTTGATAAAGTTCCCGAAGCGGGTGCTTTAATTATTATTGGATATGCTAAACCTGAAGGCGGAACAGGAGGATATGCAAGGTATATAGCGGTAGTTCCTCCTGATTGGAAATATGGTGTTAGTGTTCTGGAAAATCCCGGTGCTCCTTTACCAAAACAACCTTATCCTCTTAAAAGAGATAAGAATGGTATTTTAAGACCTACTCCTCCTAAAAAATAATAAAGGAGAAACATATGAAAAGTAAAAAGTTAATATTTAGTTTAATTTTGGTTTTTGTTTTTTCTTTTTTCCTAATTGCTGAGGATGAAAATAAGATTACCGGTGGTGTTGTATTTTATGATTACAATTTTTTCTGGCAGAATTCTGATTTTAATAGTAAAACCAATGATAAAGATGCTTTTAGCTATATCCATTTAGATTTTCATATTAATGCTGATTTAGGCTCTGGAGTTTCGTTCTTTGCAAGTATAGGTTCATGGGGCCAGTTCGGTCAGCATCCTGTATGGGGAATTCCTTCTGATCCAAGAGCAACAATGTTAGAAGGTTATATGAATTTCGATAAGTTGATAGGTCCTTTAAGTGTTAAAATCGGCAAATTCAGATTTCTATATGGAGATGGGATTGTAGCCTTTGATGGTGGTGAAGACGGAACTTTGGGGATAAACTTATATTCAAGATCCAAATCTTTTGACATTGACCTATTTTACAGAAAACCTTTTCAGGGAGGAGGAATAGCGGAAGTTTATTATCCAGGAACTCAGACTTCTATCGGAGAAAGAGATGAAGTCGACCTTTCAATTCATGTTTTGGGTGTATACCCAACGATTAAATTATCAAATGATAAACTAAAGATTTCCCCATATTTGTTTTATAGAGAACAGGGTGAGAATAAACCTTTGTGGACTGGATTGAGAATTGAAGCTTCTATAATAAAAAATCTTTCAGTAAAAGCAGAATATGTATCCTTATCCGGTGCAATGAATGAAACTGTTAATTACAAAGGATACGCATTTCTAAACGGAGTTCAGTATAATCTTGAAAATGGATTTTTCTTAGGAGGAAATGTTTATAGATTTTCAGGTGATGATGATAAAACAGCTGACAATGAACTCTATATATCTATAATAGATAGTCCGTTTGCAAATGGATTTTATCAATGGTGGCCCGGTTTGGGACCTGCACATTTGATGACAACAGGTTATGGATTTTCCTGTATTGCAGAGTGGAACCCAACTATGACTAATTTGAATGTATTCGATATATATGCAGGGTATTCTGGAAAGAAATTTTCTTTCAGAACAACTTACTGGAACTATAGCAGGAACAAATTAATGTCTGGCCAGGAAAACAAGGCTATGGGAAGTGAAATTTCATTTTTTGGCACTTACAACATAAGAAACATTGTTACAATTGGTACTTCTATTGGATATTGGACCCCTGGGGATTATTTCAAGAAAGATTTAGGTTTAGGAAACAATGCTTCGGGAGTATTAGGAGGTTTTGTTTTCCTTTACAAAGATTTTAATTTTAAAATTAAATAGTAGGAGTCACCCATTAGGGTGACCCCTTTGGTTCGAGCGGGAAGGTAGATAATGATCTGCCTTCCCTAATATACTATAATTATTATATATTAATTTGTGAGGTGAATAAATGGAAATAAAAATTGAAATCATAGGTTTTGGTACTGTCGGCATGGGTTTTTTAGAGATATTGAATAAGAAAGCTAATATTTTAAAGGAAAAATATGACTTCCTACCAAAAATTGTTGCTATAACTGACAAGATGAAGGGAAGTTTAATAGATGAGGAAGGAATTGATATCCAAAGACTTCTTAAAATAATAAAGGAAGGTGGTGATTTAAAGGATTATAATAATGGTTTTTTTGCTTTTGAAGAAAGAAATTCACTGGATATTATAGAAGAAATTAAATCTGACATATTGATTGAAATGACATATACTAATTTAAACACGGGAGAACCAGCTACCACTCATATTAAGAAGGCTTTTGAAAAAGGAAAACATGTGGTTACCTCAAACAAAGGACCTATAGCACTTTATTATAAGGATTTAAAAAAAATAGCGGATGAAAAAAACTTATTATTGGGAATAGAAGGAACTGTTTTGAGTGGAACTCCAGTTTTTAACTTAATAGAAGAAACATTTCCTCCAAATAGTATAAAGAGAATTAAAGGAATTTTAAATGGAACAACAAACTATATTCTTACAAAAATGGAAACAGAAGGAATGAGCTATGAATCTGCTTTGAAAAAAGCGCAAGAACTGGGTTATGCAGAGGCAGATCCTACAGCGGATGTAGAAGGTTTTGACGCCCTTGCTAAAGTATTGATACTTTCCAATGTAATAATGGAGGGAGATTTAAAAAAAGAAGATATTACAAGAGAAGGAATTACAAGAATCTCATCAGATGACATAAATGAAGCAGCCAAAAGCGGCTATAGATACAAGCTTATTGGTAGTGTTGAAAAAGAGGAAAACGGAAAAATCAAAGCCTCAGTTAAACCTTTAAAAATATCTTTTTCTGATCCATTAAGTGGGGTAAGTGGAGCAACAAATGCCTTGACTTTTGAAACAGATTTATTGGGAAGTGTAACAATTCAGGGACCCGGAGCAGGGAAAATAGAAACTGGATTTTCCATAATGATAGATGTTTTAAGAATTTTTAAAAAAATTAATAAACAGGAGAGAAAATGAAAAATGGTTATATGAATAAATTTCTTTTCA
>JALXDT010000313.1 GCA_027070475.1 Candidatus Aminicenantota bacterium
ATATTATTTGAGTGTAAATTACAAATTCATAAAAATAAGAGAAAAAGAATCTTTAAAAAAGAGGTGGGTTAGTTTGACCCTCATTCTTTTTTAATCTATAATTAACTCTATAAAAAAAGGAGGAAAAAATGAAGAAATTATTGGCAATTTTATTGGTTATTTTTATTTCTGTTTTCTTTTATTCCTGTGGGAGCAAAGAGAACAAAACTGAAAAGGGAAGTGTAAAAAAGGAAGAAAAAGTAGAGAGAGAGAATATGGAAAAAGGAGAACATGAAGAGAAAGGTGAACATGAAGAAAAAGGTGAAAATGAAGAGGAGAATGAAAAAGAGGAGAATCCTTTTGCTGCAATGAAGAAATTTGCTGAAAATGTAAAAAAAGCTTCTGAAGAACAGCAGGGTGGGAAAATTGTTGTTCTTGGGGAAAAGGAGTTTTTGAAAGCATTGCCTGAGATTTCAGGATGGAAATTATCAGAAAAACCTTATTATTCAAAGGATAGTTTTGGCTCACTGGTAACTTCCAGTGTTAGAGCTACTTATGTAAATGGAGATAAAAGAGTCACAGTAAGCATAAAAGATGCTGGGAGCATGTCTTCTCTTATTGCACCTGTTAAAATGTCTCTTAATATGATGATGAGCCATGAAGATAGCAATGGCTATGAAAAAGTTTTTGAATACAAAGGTGAAAAAGGAATAGAAAAGTATAATAAGAACGATAAAAGCGGTGAAATTACATTCCTTGTAAAATCAAGGTATATAATAGAAATCAGCTCTAATGAGAATGTTGATATGGCTGTTCTTAAGAAGTTTCTTGATAAAATAAATTATTCTGTTTTAAAATAGAAAAAACTAAAACCCATATTCACTTATTAAATAGGTAAGTATAGCCATAGAAGCTGAGCCAAGCTCAAATTCTCTTCGGTGGATGGCTGAGAATCTGTCATTTGCTGAATGGTGATAATCAAAGTAGCGCTGAACATCCGGGACATACCCGAACTGAGCAATAGTTCCTTTTATCTTTGAGACATCTGCTCCACTTCCTCCCGGTTTTATCCACTCAATTAGAGCCGGTTTTAAATAGGGTAACCAGCTTTTAATTTTATTAAAAGTCTTTTTGTCGGTTTTTACTGTAAATCCTCTCGGAACTGCTGCTCCCCTGTCGCTTTCAATGGCAGCAAGGTGAACCTCTTTTGATTTTTCTGAATATTTACCATAGGTATAGGCGCCACTATTTTTTGAACCAAACTCTTCATTCATAAAGAATATAACTCTTATGGTTCTCTTTGGCTTGATTTTTAATGCTTTAAAAAGGTACAAAACTTCCAGAGATTGAATGCAACCACTCCCATCATCAACAGAGCCATCACCTAAATCCCAGCTATCAAAGTGTCCCCCCAAGACTATTACTTCGTTGGGTTTTTCAGAGCCCTTTATTTCAGCAATTAAATTATATGATTTTGCGGGCGGATAAGTTTTACAATTAAGCCTTAATCTTAGTTTTAAGTTTGGATTTTTCTTTAGTTTATTGCTCAGAATATCAGCATCAATTAAACCTATTGCCACTGCCGGGATTTTTTTGATTCCTTTTTTATATATTACAACTCCGGTGTGTGGATTATTATCATATTTTGTTGTAACCGAACGGACGATTACTGCAATGGCACCATATTTGGCAGCTTCTGAGGCTCCCATGGTTCTCTGTCTTACAGCCCTTCCATATGCTCTAAAGGTATCAACAAGCTCTTTTTCCATGGGGCGATTAAAAAACACTATTTTACCCTTTATCTTATCTTTTACCTTTTTTAATTCATCTATTCCCTTTACTTCCATAACATTACCTGATATCCAGTTTCCGTTGGTACTTACACTTGGGCCGAGAGATGCTATATGAAGATTAATCTTTTTACCTGAACTTTCTATTATTTCTGCTTCTTCTATGCTTCCTCTCTCCCAGTGATCAACCAATGTCGGCTGAAGCCATACCTTTGAAAATCCTAATTTTTCAATTTCTTTTTTTGCCCAAAAGAGTGATTTTAATGAATTTTCAGAACCGCTTAATCTTGGGCCAAGGAATGAAAGTCTTTTTAAAAAATTGTATCCCCAGTCTGATTTTAAAGCCTCTTTAACAAAACTTTTTGAAATATTTAAAATTTCTTCTTTTTGATTTTGAGAAAAAGTGAAAGATGATAAAAGAAAAAGGGAAAAACTCAAAATAATGAATTTTTTCATTACAATACCTCCATTGGGTCAAAATAGTTTTCATTTTATTCCAAATATTATATTGAATCAAGGGATTGAGATTCTGTTTATATTAGTAAAGGTAAGATTATTTTTGGCTCATCTCGGTCTGTTTATAAACTTAATTTTTATAGTATAATAGACACTTAAATTTTAAAGAGGAAATAGAGAATGAAAAAAGGTGTTAAAAGAGAGATTTTATACTTTGTTTCAGGTATTATGTGGAGTGGGGTAGGTATAATGCTAAATGTTTTGTCTTTTAGATGGTTTTTAAAAACAGGAGGTGCATTAAAATTCTTCTCAATTGGGTTTGCTGTTTTATCAGCTTTTCTGATATCTTTTTTAGGCTTTAACTATATTGCAAGAAAGAATATTAAAAGGATAAATAGGTTCCCTGATTATACCTGTATATTTAATTTTCAGGAAATAAAAAGCTATTTTCTTATAATTTTTATGATAGCTCTCGGATTGTTTATGAGAAAAAGTGGCTTTTTTTCAAAAGAAATTCTAATTTTTGTATATACAGCTATCGGAACAGCTCTCTTCATATCAAGTTTTCTTTATTTCAGAGAATTTTTTAAACACTTTAAAGAAATAAAGGGATAAAAAAAAGAGGAGGTTTTTAACCTCCTCTTTTTACACTTTTTGAAAATTCAATAGAGGTTTTAGACTCTCAATCTTCTTTTTATTCTGTTGAATGTTTTTTCCCCTATACCCTTTACCTTCATAATATCTTCAATCCTTTTGAATTTTCCGTTTTTCTTTCTGAAATTAATGATTCTTTCAGCTATCTTATTCCCGATTCTGGGCAAGGTTACAAGTTCACTAACTCCGGCTGTGTTAATGTTGACAACTTTTACAGAAACCTTTGTTTTTGAGTAGCTCTTTCCTTTTTTCGGTGATGGGGCTTTTGCAGCTGAAAAACCGAAAGAAGAAAATAAGAAAAATAGAATGATTAAAAGGGTAGTAGTTTTTTTAAGGTTTTTCATCTTAATACCTCCTTGGTTTAATCTGATACTCCAACAATTCAAAAATTGTGCCAATGATTGTTAGAGGTTAAGGCAGGATAGTTTACACCTTAATATTTAATTATTTTAAATAAGAACTCTTATAATATTTGATTTAATAGATTTTTGTGTAAAAATTATTTTACAAAATTATAT
>JALXDT010000314.1 GCA_027070475.1 Candidatus Aminicenantota bacterium
ATTTTGAAGAAGGGATAAGATTAACTATATACTGGTATAAAAAAGAGGGCTTACTCTAATAACATATTTTATTCTTAAGCTAATGTGTTTAAAAAATTATTGTTATAAAAATAGGAGGCGAATCTTAGGATTCGCCCCCTATTTATCTGTGAAGAAATCTTGATAATTATTTGTTGATACTTACCTTTTTGTAAGGTTTAAAGAGTGAAAATCCAGAGCTTTTTACAAGTTTTTCAAATTCCTTTACATCTTTTTCATAAAGAGCATTGTATTCTTTAATAAAGTTTTCTATTTCCGGTTTTACTCTCTTGTATTTTGCTTCAAAAGCCTGTCCAAGGGGTTCATAGAGGTTAAAGCTGAGAAATCCAGACATTCTGTACAAAAGTTTGTCAGAATCATCAAAGATTCCCTGTCTTCCCTTTTTGGGTATTATCTTATAGACCATTGTATCAAGTTTTTTGTTAAGCTCTTCTGCTTTTTTCAGTATTTCTTTTGCTTTATCTTTTTTAATATTTTTTGAGAACTCTTTTACTGTTTTTATTACCTTTTTGGTTTCAAGCATCTGGTTATAGGCATCTGTTATTGATTTTATCCATTTTGTCAACTCAAAAAGTTTTCTTCTGTTTTCCTTTAAAACATTAATATCAATCTTTTTCCTCGGATCAAATTTTACTGTTAACTCCTGTTTGTATTCATTGTTGTTGAATTTGATTTTTACAATGTATTTTCCCGGAAGGACTGGAAAACTTATTCCTCCTCTTCTCCTCCTTCCTCTTGAAAAGGGTGTTTTTATAGGTTCGCCAGATAGATCCCAGATAACTCTGTTTACTCCCTTCTTCATAGTTCCTTTCAAAGTTCTAATAAGTTTATTATTTGTATCAAAAATCTGTATTTTAAGTTTATTGCTCTTTTTCTTTGATTTTTTATCCTTGTTTTTGTTGTCCTCTTTTATATTCTTAGGATTAATATAATAAGTTATATATGCTCCTGTTCTTTTATTCTTTCCAACAAAAGTTCCATCTCCAGGACTCACTGTAGATGGCATCCAGCCTCTTATAAATTCATAGGCATCATTTATCTTAAAAAGATGAAAATCACTTTTTAAAACAGAATCATTTATTTCTCTTAATGGAGAAATATCATCTACAATATATATTGCTCTTCCATGGGTACCTATGATTAAATCATTTTCTCTCGGGTGAATACCAAGGTCTCTTACAGGAACTGTAGGCAAATCTTCCCACTTAATCCAGTTCTTTCCACCATTATAACTAAAGTATAATCCGAATTCTGTCCCTAAAAACAGAAGGTTTTTATTGACGGGGTCTTCCCTTATAACATGGGCAAAGCCATCAATTTCTTTTGTAGCAAGATTTTTCCATGTTTTTCCATAATCATGGGTAACAAATACATATGTATTCCAATCTGACATTCTGTGTCCGTCAAATACTACATAGGCTGTCGCAGGGTCAAAATGTGAGGCTTCCACATGGGGAATCCAGGTTCCCTTTGGTACCATTTTCTTTTTGACTAAATACTTTACGGTGTTTGTCCAGGTTTTCCCTCCGTCTGTTGTAAGTTGTAGATTGCCGTCATCTGTTCCTACCCATATTACTCCCTCTTTAACAGGACTGGGTGATATTGTTATTATTGTTTCATAATTTTCTGCTTCAGTAACATCCCTTGTCAGACCTCCACTCTCTTTTTGTTTAAGTTTCGTAGGATCATTGGTTGTTAAATCAGGGCTAATTACCTCCCATGTTCTTCCTTTATCTTTACTCCTGTGTAAGAATTGACTGCCAAAATAGATAATCTTTGGATTTAAAGGATCAATGGCAAAACCTGAATTCCAATTGTATCTATCCTTTACCTCTTTTTCAAAGGGAACAATTGTTCTGTGCTCTGCTGTCTTGGTGTTATAGTAAAAAATTTCTCCTCCCTGACTCATGGCATAACCGCAACTGCTATCCTCTGGGTCAGGTTCAGTATCAAATCCATCACCAAATCCAACCATTCTCCAATCACAATTAAAAATTCCTCTATTGTTTAAAACATAAGCAGGCCCTACCCAAGAACCATTATCCTGTAATCCTCCGTATACATGATACGGAATATCAAGGTCATAACTTATATGGTAAAATTGTCCTAAAGGAAGATTTTCAACAAATCTCCAGTGCTTACCTTTATCATTGCTTATAGCAACTCCTCCATCATTGCCGGTTATAAGAGTTTTACCATCAGGTGTGATCCATAGTGCGTGAAAATCAGAGTGAGCTTGCATGAAATTTGCAAGTGGTTTAAATGTTTTTCCTCCATCCTCGCTTGATTTTAATTGAGATTGAGGGGTGTAAATTATATTTTCATTCACAGGGTTTACAAAAACTCTTGAATAATAAAATGGCCTATCATCAATGCCGGGTTTATTGTTAACGAGTCTCCACTTAAAGCCTCCGTCCGTTGATTTATAAAGTCCGCTTCTTTTTGTTTCAATAAGAGCATAGACAATGTTAGGATCTGTCTTGGCAAAGGCAACTCCAATTCTACCTAACTCTCCTTCCGGTAATCCGTCTTTTGATGTAAGTTTTTTCCATGTTTGTCCCGCATCTGTTGAGATATAGAGGCCGCTGCCGGGACCTCCGGATTTGAAAAACCATGGCCATCTTCTGAATTGCCACATTGCTGCTATAAGTTTATTCGGATTATCAGGTGCCATTGCAATATCGGATGCTCCTGTTTTATTATCAACAAAGAGAATCTTTTTCCATGTTTTACCTCCGTCTGTTGTTTTAAAAACTCCTCTTTCGGGATTTTCTCCCCATAGTTTACCTAAAGCTGCAACATATGCTATATCAGGATTTTCGGGATCAAGTACGATTTTGGAAATTCTTTCGGTTTTTTCAAGTCCTAAGAATTTCCATGTCTTTCCTCCATCAACGGATTTATAGACTCCTCTTCCTACTCCTGCACTGTTTCTAACATTGGCTTCTCCTGTTCCAACCCAGATTATGTTGGGATTTTTTTGAAAAATTGCAATAGCTCCTATTGAAGATGTTTTTTCTTTGTCAAAAATAGGTTTCCAAGTGATTCCTTTGTCAGTACTTTTCCAAATCCCTCCGGTGGCTGCTCCTACATAGATAATATTGGGATTAGAGTTTACTCCAGCAATGAAGGATACTCTTCCGCTCATTGTGGCTGGGCCTATGCTTCTTATGTGAAGCCCTTTGAAAAGTGAAAAGTCCGGAGTTTTTGTCTTTGTTTTTTTAGCAAAAATAATTCCGGAAAAGGTAAAAAGAATGATAATTAGAAAAATAGTTAATTTTTTAGAATTTTTCATACTACACCTCACAGATAATTTAATATAAAATTATACGAGCTGTTATGCTT
>JALXDT010000315.1 GCA_027070475.1 Candidatus Aminicenantota bacterium
AAATATAATAAGTCCTCTTTTCTTTTTTTTAGAATATCAAAAATTGAGGGCAAAAAAAGATAATGAAGAAAATACCTAAGGTAGTAATAGCAGGAATACCCAATGTCGGTAAATCAACTCTTTTCAATAAACTTATTAAAAAGAAAAAATCAATAGTTCACAGAAAAGCAGGAATGACAAGGGATTTTGTAAAAGATATAGTAAATTATAATGATAGAATTTTTGAACTCTATGATACAGGAGGCTTTTTTGAAGAGGATGGGGAAATCTTTTCAAAAGTTAAGGATAGCGCTTTAAATCTTGCAAAGGATAGTGATTTAATACTTTTTCTTCTGGATTCAAGAAGAGAACTCTTACCAATAGAACGTGAGTTATACAGAATCTTGAAAAAAACAGGGGTTAAGATAATAATAGTAATTAACAAAGTTGATACAGAGGATAACATAAAGATACAGGAGGCAGAAGCAAGTTTCATGGAATTCGGAGAAGAGCTGATAACTATATCATCTGAACATAATCATAGAATTGATGAACTTCTTGAACTTATTTTAAAAAATATTCCTGTGGCTTACCAAAAACAGGAAAACAAAGGTTTAAAAATAGCAATAGTAGGGAAAACAAATGTCGGTAAATCTTCACTTTTAAATAGAATATTAAATCAGGAAAGAGCAATAGTGAGCTCAACCCCCCATACGACAAGAGATATTTTGGATGAGGAAGTCAGATACAATGGACAGAATTTCATCTTAATGGATACAGCGGGTATAAGAAAATTAAACAAATTGAAGGATTCCAAGGAGAAAGCTGCTATAATTAAAGCTGAAAAAAGTATTCCCAGAGCAGACGTAATAATTTTTGTTCTTGATCTTTCAGAAAACTTTACAAAACAGGATATGAGAATTGCAGGACTTATAAAGGATAATATGAAACCTGTGGTAATGGCATTAAATAAATGGGATCTAATTAAAGATAAAAATAGGGGGGATAAAATAATAAAAGAGATAGATTCAAAATTTCACTTCTTAAAATTTGCACCAAAGGTTTTCATATCCGCAAAGACTGGCAAGAATATATTAAAACTTCTTGATTTAAGCTTGATGGTTTACAAAAACTATAAAAAGAAAATCCCTACTTCAGAACTTAATAACTTTTTTGAAAGAATAAATAATAAGAGCCCGATTTTAACTGTTGATTCAAATCCTATCAAAATAAAATATTTGACCCAAATAAAATATGGCCCTCCTGTTTTTGCTCTTTTTGCATCTTCAGCTAAAAAATTAATGCCTTCTGCTGAATCCTTTCTGGAAAAACAGTTCAGAGCTGCTTTTGATTTTGAAGGCACACCGATTAAATTTATAGTAAGAAAAAAGTAAATGGATATTGTAAAAGTCCTTCACATAATAACAGAGCTTGAATTAGGCGGGGCTCAGCTTTTTACCTTAAAAACAGTTAAAGAACTTGACCCTAATCTTTTTAATACCTATTTGATTGCAAATTGTAAGGGATTATTAAATGATAGAGTGTCCTTTTATACAAAAAATTTTGATTGCATTCCATCTTTAATAAGGGAGATTTCTCCTTTGAAAGATTTAATAACACTTTACAAGCTTTATAAAAAGATAAAAAAAATAAAACCTTTAATTGTTCATACTCACAGTTCAAAAGCGGGTATTTTGGGAAGATGGGCGGCTTTTTTTGCAAAAGTTCCTATTATAATTCATACTGTTCATGGTTTTGCTTTTAGTCCATATCATTCAAAATTCAGAAGAAGTTTTTATATTTTTCTTGAAAAATTAACGGGTATAATCACAGATTTTCATATATTTGTTTCCGATGATAATAAAAAAGAGGCACTAAAATTAAATATATCAAAAGAAGAAAAATCTGATGTGATAAGAAGCATAGTTTCCCTTGAAAAATTTTTTAACAATAGAAATAAGAAAAAATCTCTCAGGGAAAAATGGAAATTTCCTGAAAATAAATTTATAGTTGGAGGAGTCTTTTGTTTTAAACCACAAAAGGATCCTGTCGGTTTTATTGAAATAGCAAACCTTGTTTTAAAAGAAAATAAAAACTTTGAGTTTGTTATTGCTGGAGATGGGTATGTTAAAGATGCAATGTTAAGAAAAATAGAAGAATACGGGCTCAAAGATAAGATAAAAATTTTAGGCTGGGTCAATAATCCAGAAGAATTAATCCCCGCATTTGACATACTTCTTCTCCCCTCCCTATGGGAAGGGCTTCCTCAGGTAGTGGTCCAGGCAATTGTAAGTAAAGTTCCTGTTATTGCAACCTCTGTAAATGGAACAAAAGAGATAGTAAAGAATGGAGAAAGTGGTTTTACTTTTTCTCCTAAAGACTACGAAAGAGCAGCTGAGTTAATAATTAACCTCTTTAAAAACAGATTTTCAGACAAAAAACTTGAAAGCGAATCATTGAGAATTTTTAATGAATTTAATCCTGATAGAATGGTGGAGAAACAAAAGGAACTTTACCTTAATCTTTTAAAAAATGTTAAATAGTTTTGTAAAAATCAACGGAAGTTTCTCGGATTTGGCAAAAAAAAGATTCTCATGCAGAACCTTTGACGGTGAGGGGATTGAAGAAAAAAAACTCAATGATATAAAAAATATTTTAAACAAAGAAAACAATAAATTTGATTTTTTCAGAGTCGGTATTGTGGACAAAAAAATCCTCAAACAAAAAAAGTTTTTCACCACAGGTACATATGGAATGTTTAAAGGTGACAGATATTATATTGTTGGTATTTTAAGATACAAACAACCTTTTGATTGGGTAAGATACGGATATTTAATGGAAAATATAATAATATTCCTTACTGAAAAAGGTTTTAATACTTGCTGGATCGGCGGAGTTTTTGACAGAAGAGGATTTGGAAGTGAAATAGGGATTAAAGATGATGAGAGAGTTCCTGCTGTTATTCCCTTCGGATATTGTGGTAAGAAGAGAACATTAAGAGATAAAATTGTGCGTTGGAGTGCTCAGGGAGATAAAAGGAAACCATTTGAAAAACTTTTTTTTGTTGAAAACGATAATCATTTAATTAATGAAAATTTAATAAAATCAATTCTTGAAAATGTAAGAATAGCTCCTTCCGCTTCAAACAAACAGCCCTGGAGAATTTTCTATAAAAGCAAAAGGTTTGACCTTTATCTAAAAAGGGACAAACTTTACAGTAAACTAATCCCCTCTTCGGATCTTCAAATGATTGATATGGGAATTGCGGCATATCACCTGGAACAATCAGCTCTGGAAAAAGGTTCTGGAAATCTACGAGGAACCGCCGATTGATGCGGCCATTGTTGAAGAACTCGACGCCTTCATCGCCAGAAGGGTTGCGGAGGGCGGTGTTGCCCAGGAT
>JALXDT010000316.1 GCA_027070475.1 Candidatus Aminicenantota bacterium
CTGTAAAATCAAGGATATCAAAAGATCTTACAGGATATGGGATTTCTTCTTCCCAACTATGGAAACATTCAATCTCAACAGCAATCGGAGCTCAGTTTTTAGCTCAATTAAAAGGAATATTTCCCTCTGATAATGCTTTTACAGCAGGAATCTTAGTTGATTTAGGGAAAATAGTTTTAAATGATTTTATTATTAAAAAAGGGCTCAATCTTTTTGAAAATATTAAAGATAAGAATTCTTTTTCATTGCACAAAATTGAAAAGGAGCTTTTTGGAATAACTCATAGTGAAATAGCAGCTATTTTATTAGATAGATGGGATTTCCCGGAAGATATTGTAATCAGTATAAACTTTCATCATTCCCCTTCCCATGCTCCAAAATATAGAGAGCTGACATCTGTAATTCATCTTTCTGACCTTGTAAGCACCGCTTGTTTGTATGATTTAGATGTAAATGATTATGAAAAAACAGTAGATGAATTTGCTTTGAAAACTTTAAAAATCAAATTTTATGATTTAAAAGAATTAATTGATCTAATGAGAGAGGAAATAGAAAATGCAGAAAGAGAATATATCTGAAAAGCTCAATAATTTAGATAATGATAGTTTTGAAAGATCCACTCAGAAAAAACTTATATATGAAAAAAAAGGTCTTATATCCAAATATAAAGAGTTTTTCCTTGGAAATGTTTCTTTCTTTTTTCTTCTAAAGTATGAAATTATAACTCTTTTATTTTCACAACTTCCGGGAGCTTTGGGTTTTTTTCTCAGGAAAATCTTCTATAAAAAATTGTTTAAAAAAGTGGGTAAAGGGGTTGTTTTCGGAAGAAATATGACTATCAGACACCCGAAAAAAATTTCGATCGGCAATAATGTTATATTTGATGATAATGTGGTTCTGGATGCTAAAGGTGAAAATAATAAAGGTATTTCTATAGAAGATAATGTGGTTGTAGGAAGAAATACAATTTTAAGCTGTAAAGGTGGAAATATAAATATAGGCGAACATTCAAATATCGGAGCAAACTGTTATATTATCTCAGAGACTGAATTTACTCTTGGTAAATTCGTGTTTATCGCTGGAAATTCATATCTTATAGCCGGAGGAAATCACTCCTATGAAAACAAAGAGATTCCTATTATGTTCCAACCCTCAATCTCCAGAGGAGGAGTTAGTATCGGAGATGATGTATGGATAGGAGCTGGAGCTTTAGTTTTAGATGGTGTTACCATAGGAAAAGGTGCTATAATAGGAGCTGCTGCTCTTGTTAATAAGAGTATACCTGAATATAAAATAGCAGCTGGAGTACCAGCAAAAATAATAAAGGAAAGAAAATGATAGGAAAAGAAATAATGTTTGAATGTTTAAAGTGTGGAAATTGTTTATTTTACTGCCCTGTCTACAATGTAGAAAAGGAAGAGACATATTCTCCAAGAGGAAGATTATCTCTCATTGAGATATTAAATGAGGAAGACCTTCCGCTTCTTAGAAAAAACTTTTTGCAAGAATGCCTTCTATGTGGTGCATGTGAAAAGAATTGTACGGGTAATTTAAAGATAACAGATATTTTTATAGCAAATAGAGCCAAATTCAAAAAAGACTCACCAACTATTAAAAAAATTGCTCTCAAATTTTTTACCAAGGGATTTCTAAATCTTTACAAACATCTATTTATGTTCGTAAAATATGTTCCTCTCTCAACTTTACCTAAATTTAATTTAAGATTTAAAAAAATAAAAAAGGAATTTAAAAAGAAGGTAGTGCTCTTTCCCGGATGCGTCGGAAACTATCTAATCACTGAAATAAAAGATTCTGCTATCTTTGTTTTGAACCTATTGGGTTATGAAGTTATTATCCCGAATTTTAACTGCTGTGGTTTTCCTTTTCTTTCAGGAGGAGATTTAGAGCAATTTGAAGCCTTGAAAGAGGAAAATTCAAAAATATTAAATCAGTACAAAGATCTCCCGGTTATTACTCTCTGCCCCACAGGAAATCATACTTTAAAAGAGTACTATGGATTTGATAATATCTTTGAATTTGCAGAATTTTTAAACAGAGATGAAAACTACACTAAACTCTTAAATGAAATCAGAGCAGCAGATGAAAAAGTTTCAATCCATGTCCCCTGCCACTATATTAACTTTTTTGAAAAACCCGAATATTTAAGAAAATCTCTAACTAACATAAGAGGCATAGATGTTTATGAACCAGAAAGGCAGATGTGCTGTGGCTTCGGAGGAATGTTCTCAATTAGTTATCCAAAAGTGTCAAACAAAATTTTGGAAAAATCTATAAACAATTTGAGAGTAAAGGAAGGAAGAAAAGTTGTAACAAATTGTCCCGGTTGTTTAGTCCAGTTGAGCAGAAAATCCAAGGCATATCATCTTTCAATCTATCTTGCTGAAAAACTTCAGGAAAAAAATTCTTAAATTTGAATATAGGATGGGCGAAAATAAGAAAATTTATCTTATAAGACATGGAGAAACAGAATCAAATAAAAAAGGAATCTTCAGAGGAAGACTTGATATACCTCTTTCTCAAACAGGAAAAGAACAGGCAAGTTCTGCATTTAATTATTTTAAAGAAAAAAATATTGAACTGGTATTTTCAAGTCCTTTAAGTAGAGCTCTTGAAACAGCTAAAACAATTTTTCCCAATAAAAAAATTAAAATTGATGAAAGATTAAACAATCTTGACCTTGGGAATTGGAGTGGTGTTGAAAAAGAAAAGATAAAAAAAGAGAGACCTGATGAATGGAACATGTGGGTAAATAGTCCTGAAAAGATAAAATTTCCTGAAGGTGAAAGTATAAAAGATGTTTATAAAAGAGTAAGCTCTCTTTTAAACAGTATAAAAACAGTAAAAGCTGATAAAATTGCTTTAATTTCTCATAGATCTGTATTAAAGACACTATTAGCAGCTTCAATTGGTCTGAAAGATAATTTTTTCTGGAAATTTCATCTGGACAATGCCTCAATAAGCATTCTTATTTATAATTCATCAAGGGGATATACTATTTATAAATTAAATGATACCTCTCACTTAACAAGCTTTGTTTCAGAGTGGTATTAGAATGAAAAAAGAAATTGAGAAATTTATCAAATTTTTAAAATATGAAAAAAATGCTTCAAAACATACAATTAAAAATTATGAGATGGACTTGAGGCAATTTGATTCTTTTACAGAAGGGAAAAACATTAAAGAGATAACACCCCTTGATATAAGAGGATTCATTGTTTTTCTTTCAGAAAAGAAGGAGAAAAAGACATCAATATCAAGGAAAATTTCTGCTTTAAGATCTTTTTTTAAATTCCTTTTAAGGGAAAG
>JALXDT010000317.1 GCA_027070475.1 Candidatus Aminicenantota bacterium
CTTCAATTTGTCCCCCCGCTAAAAGCTTTTTTAATCTTTCTATCTCTTTTTCCGAATTATTATCCCCTGGATTCAAGAATAGTATTTTATTGTATTCATCGATTGCTTTTTTATAGTCACCTTTTTTTTCATGAATCTTTGCTAAAAGAGAATGAATAATAAAGCTCCCTGGATTTACTCTTATCAAATCCTCGCATAAAAGTTTTGCCTCATTGAATCTTTCCTTTTCGATTAAGGCTTTAATTCTGTAGATCTTTAGTGTTTGAGAATAAGGGAAATTTTTTACAGCCTCCTCTGAAACTTTTAAAAGTTCTTCCCACTCTTTTTTGTTCTCGTGAAGTTCTAATTTTTCTAAATATTCAATTAATTCCATTTATTCTGCAAAAATAACTACAGCTTGAACGGTTAATATTCTATTATTAAAAAGATATGGATCTCCACTTATATAAGCTACAACTTTTACAGCATGTCTTCCACTGATAGATATGGGGGCATATAAAGTGGTTTTGAAAATTCCTTTTTCATCCGTATTTCCTTTGTTAGGATAAATCTCCCCCCATTTTGAATATGATTCACCATCATAACTTGTAAGTATGAAACTAACTTTTGCATTTTTAACAGGACCGAGATTACTTACAACCTTAACAGTAACAGTTGTGTTTGAACCCACCGTGAGAACAGTTTTACCAAGGTTTATAAGAGCATATAAATCCTTGACAGCTGGGCCTGTTAAGTTCGGAGCAGTATATTCATCTCTTTTACAGGAATTTAAAAGAAAAATACTAAGGAAAATAACTACAAAAATTATTAATATTTTATTTCTCATCTTTCTCCTCCCTTTTATTCCTCATCCGCCCAATCAGCAAAATAGACATCAATATTTCCTTCTATTTCCATTTGATGTCCGGCCATATCTTCAGCATAGAAAGTGACATGAGCTGTTGTTTGAATCACCGACTCATTTCCGCCTCCTACCAATCTAATTAAAGGAGGCTCAATCTTAGCTCTTACAGGAACAATAACAAAAGAGAATGTTGTTTGTCCATTAATTTTAACTGAGACATTGATATCCTCTACAAAAGTATAGGGTACATCTACCCCTTCTTTATTTTTCCCATCATGTCTTGTAAAAGAAACTCTGTATTTTTTAATAATAACATCTCCATAATAGGAAGTTTCGGCATCAGGGTTCAAAGGGACATTTCTTACTGTAGCAGAAGCCAAATCCTCTTTAACTGTACAGCTATCTGTATCTTCATTGTAGATACAAACATCCGAGTCTATAACTGTTTTTTCTGCATTACTATCTAATATGCTATCCAAAATCAAAGTACTTCCTGATCTCGTTTTATTTTCTAACACATTACATGAGTTAAAATAAAAGAGAATTATGCTTCCCAACACAACAAAAAGAAAAATTATTTTTATTTTTTTCATTTTATCCTCCCTATCGTACAATCCTTGGAGTTATAAAAATCAAGAGCTCTCTATTAGTTCCAACTCTTTGTGTACCTCTAAAAAGAAAACCTATTATCGGAATTTTCCCTAATCCTGGAACAGAATTCTTTGTAACACTGTCTTCCACTTTGTAAATGCCGCCTATAACAGTAGTTCCTCCGTCTTTAACAAGAACTGATGTTTTGGCAGATTGAGTTATGATTGGAGGTATACCATTAACAAGATTTGAGAAATCCGCATTATCATTCTTTATCTCTATATTCATAATTATGGTTCCCTCTGCAGTTATATGAGGAGTTACATGAAGTTCCAGTGCTGCATTAACATATCTTGTTGAGACAGTGTTGTAGGCCACTGTTTGAACGGGAATCATCTTACCTTGAATTACCTCTGCTTTCATATTATCCTGAGTAGTAACTTCAGGCATTGACAAAATTTTAGCTTTACCTTTATTTTCAAGAGCTGTTAAGGCTGCATCAAGTCTGAAAGTATCCAAAACATTACCTAAAGTAATTCCTATTCCGCTTGAATATGCAGGAGCAGGTAAATTAACGGCATATCCGCCTAAGGGTCCGTAAATTCCCTGCTGAGAAGCAACTGAATTACCAGCCACAGCAAAATTATTTGGAAATTGCAAAGATGTCTGATTACCATAATAATAGTTACTAACTCCTTTAAATCCCCATTGAATACCCAGGTTTCTTGCATAATTTGAGGTAGTTTCAACAATTCTTGCTTTAATATTAACCTGAAGATTGGGAGTATCGAGAATATCTATCATTTTATCAATTACCTGAACTTTGGAAACAACATCTGAAATAATTACAGTATTAGTTCTTTCATCGATTAAAAGCTGACCTCTTTTACTTAGTTGAGATTTCAGTAACTCTCTTACATTTTTAACTCTCGCATATGAAAGTGTCCTCGTTAAAACTTTAACCGGGCCTGATAATTTCTTTGCTTCCATTAATTTTCTATTTTCCTCTTCCTCTCGTGCGAGAACATCTGTTTTCCCGACTCTTAGAACATTTCCTTCTAACACCTTTCCTAACTTGTTTGATTTCAAAATGAGATCCAGAGCTTGATCCCATGGAATTTTTATCAATTCACATGTTACCTTTCCGGTAATTCCCGGATCAATTATTAAATTTAACCCTGCTTTAATGGCAATTTCTCTTAGAACATCTCTAATATCAGCATCCTTTAGCCTTAATGATATTAAAGCTCCTTTGTATACATTTTCTTCACTATGCAATGTCTTGGCTTCAAACTTTTTTGTATTAGCTTTTTCAATAGGAACTACCTTAATTCTATTTGTCTTATTTTCTATTTTAATCTTTTTCTTCTCTGTAAGTTGTGGAGAAAGTTCCCTTATTTTTTCTTTTTCAATTTTTTTCTCCGGGATTAGATTATTCTGGGGAATTTTTATTTTGTTTTTTTCTTCTTTGATATTTATTATCAAACTGTTGCCCTCTTCATCAACGCTATAATTAATCTCATTCTTCTTTAAATCAAATACAAGCCTTGTTATCTTTTGGGGAATTACTTTATTCTGACCTACTCTCACTCTTGAAATTTCTGAAGAGGAAATAGGAAAACTACTTCTTCTTACCCTATTTCTTGTGTCAAAGAGGTCAAAAACAAGTCTTCTCGGGTTCTCAACATAGAAAACATCGTAAGTTGGTACATCATTGTTGAAAGTTAAGATAATTTGAGAATTTCCGTCTGCTTCCTTGTTTACTTTTAAAAATTGAAGAAGAGTTTCATTTTTTTCCTCATTACTTGAGGGAACTATAGAAGCATCGGTTTTATAGATTTCCATAATTACCCTTTTCCCACTCTTATAGATTC
>JALXDT010000318.1 GCA_027070475.1 Candidatus Aminicenantota bacterium
ACAGAAGGTTTCGGAACCAGATAATTTTAAGCTATTTTTATCTGATACTTTTTCATTATTTCAGAGAAAATCAAGAATATTGACAAGGTACAAAAAAAAAACTATTATTATGTATCAGGGATAAAAAACAATGAAAAATAAGTTAGAAATATTAGGGAAATTGTTGGACTTTTCATCCGAATGGTTATACTGGATTAACAATAAAGGAGAGGTTGAGTATATTTCAAAGGGGGTAAAAAGAATTACAGGCTACTCTTCAGAGGAGTTTTTAAAGGATAAGGAGCTCTTTTTTAAAATTATCTATGAAAAAGATAAAAAAAAGGTAGAGGGGAAAAATTGTCTTAAAAGTAAAAAAGAGCATTCCTTTAATTTTAGAATTGTAAGAAAGGATGGAAAGATTATACATATAAAACACCATTGCTCTCCCATTATAAATGAAAATGGAGAAGTAATAGGAAGATTGGGTAAAAATATTGATATTACTGATATTTATCACTTAGAAAAAAAGAGAAAAGAGGTAAAAAAAATATTTGAGTCATTCTTTGATGAATTTCCCGAACCTGCCTGCATTATAGACAGAAATTATGAAATTGTGTCAGCAAATAAAAAAATTCTCCAGATTACAAAAAAAACGAGAGAAGAATTAGCAGGGAAAAAATGCTATGAAGTATATCAAAACAGAAATAGTCCCTGTAAAGTATGCATCCCCCGGCAAGCATTTAGAAAGAAAATTCCTGTAATAAAGGAGAAAAAGGTAGTTTTGGAAAATGGTGAAACAAGATTTTTTGAAACATGGGGTCTTCCTGTAGTTGAAGAAAAAAACAAAATACCTTTTGTTATAGGAGTTTTAAGGGATAAGACAGAAAAAAGGATTTTAGAACAAGAAAAAAGAGAAAAAGAAGAAAAACTTGAAAGAATTATAAGAGCAATCCCTGATACACTCTTTTATTTTGATAAAAAAGGATATATCATAGATTATCAGGGAGCAGGAAGACCTTTTAGTTCTCTTTCAAAGAAAAGATTTTTAAATAAAAATGTCAAAGAAATTCTCCCTCACCCCTTCGGACAAAAAGCTTACAAATTGGGAAGAAAAGCTATAAGGGAACAAAAACTTCAAACAGTTGAATTTCCCTTAATCATAGGGAAAAGAGAAAGGTTTTTTGAGGCAAGAATAATACCGGATAAAAAAACCAATGCACTGGCAATTGTAAGGGATATAACAAGAGAAAAAGAATTAGAAAAAGTTCTTCAAGAAACAAATATAATGTATGAAGAGATTTTAAAAAATTCACCAATAGGAATTATTAAAGCAGACAAAAAGGGAAATATTCTTTTTGCAAACAAAAGAAGTGCTGAAATATTTGGTTCTCCTTCGGTAGAACATACTATGAAAATCAATATTCTAAAATTTCATAGATTAAAGGAAGTCGGTCTTTCATCAAGGTTTAAGGAAGCTATAGAAAAAGGAAAACAACAGCAATTTGAAAGCCTTTATACATCAAAATGGGGGAAAGAGGTATTTCTTAGAATTAAAATTGCTCCACTTTTTGATAAAAGGAATAAAACAAACGGAGCTTTATTGTTGGTGGAAGATTATACATTAGAATATATCCTTAAAAAAAATCTTGAAGTAAGTGAAAAAAAATTAAAAGCTATTTTTTTAAATATAAAAGATGGAATCATTCTTGCAAATGATAACGCCATCGTAGAAGAGGCAACTCCCGCAATAGAGCAAATAACAGGATATAAAAGGAAAGAATTAATTGGAAAAGAGTTGTATAAAATTTCATACAATCTTCTGCCAGGTAACATAAGAAAAAAGATAGCCTTAAAAAAGTATAAAACAGAGTTTGAAAGAAAAATGATAAAATTAAAAAAACTTCTGGAAAAAAATAAATTTGTCAAGTTAGAAGCTGAAATAGAAAAAAAAGATGGTTCAAAAAGATATCTTGAAGAATATTATTATCCGATAGAAATAGAAAATAGGACCTTAATAGTAAGTATAAAAAGAGATATCACTACAGAAAAAGAAGCCATTATACAATTGTTTAAAAGCAAAGAAAAATACAAAAAAGATTTCTCTCTTTTTAGATTAATTGCCGATAATTCATCCGATTTTATCTGGGCAAAAGATAAAAATGGTAGATACATTTTTGTAAACAAAGCATATGCAAAAATTCTCTTTAACACTGAAGATGTTTTAGCTCCTCTTGGAAAAAGAGATAAGACAATCTGTAATAAAATAAAAAGGGAAAACAGAAAGAGTAATAAATGGAATACTCTGTGCGATAAGACAGAAAAGTATGATAAAAAAGTTTTAGAAGAAAAAAGAGCTATTCAGTATGAAATAGAGGGTTTTTTAAGGGGGAAGTATTATGCTTTCAGTGTTTCTACAGCTCCTCTCTTCAATGAAAAGGGAGAAGTAATCGGAATTGTGGGCAGCGGAAGAGACATTACAAAGGAAAAAGAGCTTGAGAAGCAAAAAAAGGTGATAGAAGAAGAACATAAAAGGCTTGCTATGGTTATAGAACAGTCAACAGAAGCAGTTATGATTGCTGATATAAATGGAAACCTCCTTTATGTCAACCCTGCTTTTGAAAAAAACACTGGATACAGTGCCAAAGAGGTAATAGGGAAAAATCCAAGGTTTTTAAAAAGCGGGGAACACTCCAAGAAGTTTTATGAAAAACTCTGGAATACAATACTTTCAGGGAAAACATGGAATGGGATCTTTAAAAACAGAAGAAAAGATGGTTCCATTTTTTATGAAAGTGCTATAATATTACCCATTCACAATGAAAAGGGAGAAATTGAATTCTTTGCAGGATTAAAGAGGGATATAACCCAGGAAAAGGTTTTAAGGGAACAATTATCTCAAGCACAAAAAATGGAAGCCATAGGTACCCTGACGGGAGGAATAGCCCATGATTTCAACAATATACTAACTGTAATAAATGGCTATGCTGATCTATTACTTAGAAAAAGTAAAGATGATAGTCCAAATTACAAAATTTACAAGGAAATTAGAGCTGCAGGGGAAAGATCTACAAAATTGATAAGACAGCTTCTTGCATTCAGTAGAAAACAGATATACTCACCCGAAATAGTAAATATCAACACTCTTATCACAAACTTAAAGAAAATGTTATCAAGACTCATCAGTGAAGATATTTCAATAAAATTAAATTTGTCTCCAGAAATATCACTTATTAAAGCAGATCCTGGTCAAATTGAGCAAATATTAATAAATCTTGTCGTAAATGCAAGAGATGCTATTCAGGAAAGCGGGAAAACAGAAAAAAGGATTATCATAAGTACAAAGGATGTACACATTGACAGAGATTTTGCACTACTTCACGGGGGGAAGAGAGAGGGGAAATTTGTAAAAATTTCAGTGAGCGATAATGGAATCGGAATGGACAGGGAAACAATAAAAAAAATATTTGACCCATTCTTTACAACAAAGGAGAAAGGAAAGGGAACCGGTCTCGGATTATCAACTGTTTATGGAATCATAAAACAAAACGATGGGTTTATCTATGTTTACAGCGAAAAAGGAAAGGGAACTGTTTTTAATATATACTGGCCTGCAGTTGAAGAGGAAAGCAAAAAAGATACAGAAAAAGACAAGGTTGAGGAAATTAAGGGTGGAAATGAGACAATTTTATTGATTGAAGATAACAGAGAGGTTTTAGAATTTTCAAAAATGGGGCTTTCTGAGTATGGTTATAAAATCATTGGGATGAATAATCCACTCAAAGTTATTCCTTTTTTAAAAAAAGAAAAACCGAATATTGATCTTGTTATATCAGATGTTGTTATGCCAGGGATAAATGGTAAGGATTTAATTAAAAAGATAAAAGAACTTTACCCTGAAGCAAAAATAATTTTCACATCTGGCTATACAGATGATGAAGTACTAAATATCAAGATAAAAGACAAAAGTGTAAATTTTATCAATAAACCTTATACAATAAGGGAATTGGCACTAATTGTTAGAGAGGTGTTGGACAGCTGATTGTTTGTTTGACAAAATAACTACCCTAAACTAAAATAGGTTAATTTAGCGGAGGTAAATTGAAATTAGAAAAATTTACTCTTGATAATGGTCTTGAAGTATTTCTTTTAAATAGAAGGTATAGTCCCGGTGTAAGTATACAGATCTGGGTCAAAGCTGGGTCAAGAAATGAAAGACCCGGAATAACAGGAATATCACATATGCTTGAACACATGATGTTCAAAGGTTCAAAAAAATACGGGCCACAGGAACATGCTCAGATTATTCAGGCAAACGGAGGGGAATTAAATGCTTTTACCTCCAACGATAGAACAGTTTATTTTGAAAACCTTCCTCCTTCAAAACTATTGCTCGGACTTGACCTTGAATCAGATCGCTTCTTAAGATTAGCTCTTGATGAAAAAGAGTTTCAAACAGAAAGACAGGTTGTTTATGAAGAGAGAAGAATGAGGACAGATAATTCTCCATATGGAAAAGCAACAGAGATGCTCTTTGCTCTAACCTTTATCGCCCATCCCTATCACTGGCCTGTAATTGGTTGGGAAAGTGATATAATTTCCTGGACAATTGAAGATTTAAAAAATTATTATAAAACATTTTACAGCCCCTCAAATACATTTATTCTTATATCTGGAAAGTTTGATAAGGAAAAGGCAAAAATCTGGGTGGAAAAAAAGTTTGGGAAGTGGAAAAGAGTTAAAATACCAGAACTCAGAATACCGAAAGAGCCCGAACAGATCGGAGAAAGGGTTACAGAGATTAAAATGGAAGTTGAACTTCCCTTTGTTTTTGCCGCATACAGGGTATCTCCCTATAATTCAAAAGAGAGTGTTATTTTTGAGATAATAGAGAAGATTTTATCAGGAGGGGAAAGTTCAAAAATTTACAGGAAACTTGTTTATGAGAAACAGTTGGCTCTGAGTGCAGGAGGAGGGCTCTACTCTTTCCTGGATTATGGTATGTTTTTCACATACGGTCTTTTGAACAAGGGAAAAGATTTTAATTCTATGAAAAAATTACTTTTTGATGAGATAGAAGGTTTTTATCAGGAAAAAATTACGGAAGAGGAGTTTGAAAAGGCAAGAAATCAGCTCAAAGCGGATTTGGTAAAAGCCACGGAGAAAAACTTTTCCCATGCTATGGTTGTAGGAGAAAGCTATTTTTATACAGGGGATCCTGAATATTATAAAAAGAAGAAGAGAATTTACGAACAACTGGATATTAAGGAAATCAAAGAAACAGCTGAAAAATATTTAAAAGAAATCAGAAGAAATAGTGTGATAATTTTACCAAAAGGTGCAAAATGAAAGAGACTGAGTTCGGGAAAATAGGTTTTTTTAATGAAAATGGAGTTCGAGGAGCGGTTATAAGAAGGAGTGATAGTGAGAGTATTAACATAAGTTTAATGATAAAGAGAGGTTCGGATCTAAACCCTGAAAACAAGGGAGGGGCTGTTGACCTTTTTGCATCAATGCTTTCAAAAGGGACAAAAAGTTTTTCGGCAATGGATATAGCGGAAAAATTGGATTATTTGGGAGCTGATTTTACATATAAAATTGACAAAGATTCTGTAATCTTTAACTTCTGGTTTTTAAAAGAGCATTTTCAAAAGATTTTTCCTCTTGTTGAGGAAATCTTTCTATATCCTCAATTCCCGGAAGATGAACTTGAAAGGGAAAAGCTCAAAACTCTCTCATCTCTTTATCAAATAGTTGATTCTCCCTCGGCTTTAGCCTCATATATTTTTACAAAAAATATTTATTCTGATCATCCCTATGGAAATCTTGCAACACCTTTTTCAATAAATTCGATAACAGCTGAGGATATAAAAAAGATATATGAAAATTCTTTCACAAAAGATCTGATCTATCTTGTTATTTCCGGAAATATATCAGATAAAGCCCGAAAACAAATTATCTCATTATTTAAGGCTCTTCCTCATTCATCAGAAACAAAAAAAATAGAAAAAGCGGAATATAGAGGAAATAAATTTATCTTTTTTGACAAAAAAGATTCCACTCAGTCTCAAATAAGATTGGGTTTCGGGGGAATTAGCAGAAGAACTGAAAACTATGAAGCAATAAATTTAATGAATTTTATTTTGGGAGGAGGTGGCTTTTCCTCAAGACTTCTTCTTAAAGTGAGAACAGAGGCAGGTTATACATATTCAATATCCTCTTCCTTTGAATCCTTTAATGATGGGGGGAGTTTCGTAATCTCAAGTTTTTCAAAGAATGAAACAACAGCGGAAACCATTAAACTTTCTGAAAAAGTTTTAAGGGAATTTAAAAAAAATGGAGCAACCGAGAAAGAGTTAAAGGATGCCAAAGCTTATTTTATAGGTAATCTTATTTTGTCCATGGAAACACCTTCCGATATTGCCGGTAAACTAATGTATGCAGAACGATACGGGCTTGGAGAGGATTTTCTCTTTAACAGTGAAAAAAGATATAAAAGAGTAAGTCTGGAAGAGGTAAATAAATTTTCGAAGGAACTTTTAAATAAAAAAGACAGATTATTGGTGATTGTGGGAAATCTGAATTCTATGAAAAAAAAGATAGATAAATTAAAGGATTACGGAAAACTCCTTGTTATTGAAAATCTCTTTGATTCAGAGAAATGATAGAGCTTGATATTCTGGGTTTCGGTCATATAAAAATCAAATATTTTGTAATGGATTACAATGGAACTCTGGCAATAGACGGCAAATTGAAAAAAGATATCATTCCTATTTTAAATAAATTATCCGAAAGAGTTGAAATTCATATAGTCACAGCTGATACATTCGGTAAAGCAAGAAAAGAATTAAAAGACATTGATTGTAAACTTACAGTTCTCCCTGAAGATAATCAAATTGAAAAAAAGGTTGAGTATATACGAGAGTTAGGAAAAGAAAACTGTGTGGCTTTCGGAAACGGAAGAAATGATAGTTTGATGCTTAAAGAGGCAAAAATAGGTATAGCCTTAATACAGGAGGAAGGGGGAGCTATAGAATCAATTTTAAATTCTGATCTGATCTTCAAAGATATAAATGACGCTTTAATGCTCTTTTCAGAGGAAAAGCGTTTGATAGCAAGTTTAAGATCTTAGATAAGGAACAAAAAAAGATTTTCCCCGTTATATTTTCACTGTTTAATTCATGAGGAGGTTTTCATTATGATGAAAAAACTTTTTGTGTTGGTCATAACTGTTTTTATACTTTTTACAAATCTAAAATCAGCGGATAGTATAATAAAAATACCAAAAACTGATACTCCTCCTAAGCTTGACGGGATTTTAGATGATCCTGCATGGGAAAAAGCCGCTAAATTTGATGCTTTCAAAACATTTAAGCCTGATTATGGAAAAGAACCTCATAAAAAAACCATTCTTTATGTAACCTATGATTCCCATAATCTATACTTTGCAATAAAGGCTTTTGATGATCCTTCCGAAATTAAAACTTCAATTACAAAAAGAGATCATATGTTTAATGATGATTGGGCAGCAATTATTGTTGATACCTTTAATAATGCCCAAGGTGCCTATGGTTTTATTCTCAATCCCTCAGGAATTCAGGGAGACGGAATGACGACAATAAACGGAGAATTCAATGAAACTCAGGATTTTGTATGGTATGGAGCAGGAAAGATAAACAAAGAGGGTTACTGTCTTGAATATAAAATTCCTCTCAAAAGCTTAAGATTTCCCTCAGGCAGAAAGGTCATCATGAGAATTATGGCTATAAGAAATATAACAAGATTCTCTGAAAATAACTCTTTTCCTCCCATTTATCCCGATAAAGGAAGCATTCTTTCTCAAACTCTTCCCGTTGAATTTGAAAATTTAAAATATAAGAGAGTTTTTGAGCTTTTGCCGGATGTTGTTCATAGCAACAATAAGGAGATTGAGAAAGGAGAGCTTGTTCCATCCGAAAAAAGCACAGAATTCGGGCTCACAACAAAATTAGGAATAACTTCTGATCTGACTCTGGATGCCACTTATAATCCTGATTTCAGTCAGGTTGAAGCAGATGCGGGACAGGTGGATATTAATTTGAGGTATGACCTTTTTTACCCTGAAAAGAGGCCTTTTTTTCAGGAAGGAAGCGAACTTTTCAAATTTGCGGGAAACACGGAGGAAGCTCCACTCTGGGCAGTTGTTCACACACGAAGGATAATAAGCCCTATTTATGGAATTAAGCTAAGTGGGAAAATAACACAGAAAGACACGATATTAGGATTATTTGCAAAAGATCAAATTTCAAATGGAGATACTGAAATAACTCCATTCTATTCTATTGTAAGATATATACACTCTTTAAAGGAGGATTCATATATAGGAGGCTTTTTCACCTCTAAAGACAACAATGGCTATTTTAACAGAATATTAGGAAGTGATGGGAGAATAAGAATAAATAGATCTTCCTTTGCAGAGTATCATTATTTTGGTTCTATAACAAGTGATGGGGAAGGAATTGTAAAAAACACAGGACATGCTCTTGGAGTTCACTATCAATTTTTAAATAGAAAATACATCCTTGATACGGGAATTCAGGATATTTCCGATGACTTTCAAATTGATACAGGTTTTATTACAAGAACAGGAATAACCAGATTCGCACTCTTTGGTATGTATCAACTCTATCCGAAATCAAAAACATTTAAAAAGATAGATACTCTTTACTGGAGTTTCCATATATATGACAAAGAGTATAAAACATTTGAGACTTTTAATCTTTTTGCTTTAAAATTTCATCTTCCTTTAAACTCAGAGTTCAGAATAGACGGAATATTAGGAAATGAGGTGTTTAAAGGAGAAAAGTTTGATAAATCAGGTTTTGATGTGAGGATAAACTCTCAGATAACAAAAAGACTATTTTTTTCCCTATCTTTAGGAAGAAGTGGAAAGATATTTTATGATCCAAGATCTCCATATCAGGGATATGGCAACACAGCTTTCCTTTACATTCAATTTCAGCCCCATGATAAAATAGAATCAATCTTCAGTCTAATTTATTCGGATTTTTATAAAAAATTCACAAAAGAGAAGATATATGATTACAGTATTTTAAGGAATAAAACCACTTTTCAGATAAACAAATATCTTTTTTTCAGAGGAATAGTTGAATACAATAATTATTGGAAGAAACTGACTGTTGATGCCTTAGCCTCTTTCACCTATATTCCGGGAACTGTTGTTTACTTAGGATATGGCTCTGTTTTCAATAAAATCAAATGGGATTATGATGAATATGTGCCAAGCGATAATTTTTTGGAAACAAAGAGAGGATTCTTTTTCAAAGTTTCATATCTTTACAGATATTAGAAAAAATCTCAATCGCGTTTTGCTTTACAAAGGAGTAGTCTTTTGAAATAAAAAGCTCATTCTTTCTCTGCTTTGGTATTCCTTTACCTTTGCTAAAATATCTTAAAAAAGCTTTTAATCTCGGAAGCCACTTTTCCTCAGGATAAAAATCTTCCATATATTCAATGAACTTTTTGATAATAATATCTTCCCTTTCCCTTTTCCCGGTCTCAATTTCTTTGAAAAAGGATGGATTTATAACTATTCCTCTCCCAATCATTATTCCATCAACAATTTTAAGTTTTTCTTTTGCAGTTTCCACACTAAATAAATCCCCATTTCCTATCAAAGGAATATTTAGTTTTTCTTTCAAAGGTTTTGCAAATTCCCACCTTGCAGGTTTTGAATATCCATCTTTTTTTGTTCTAAAATGAACAATAATGGCATCCACCCCTTCTCCTTCAACAATTTTTGCTATTTCAAAAACATTCACACTATTAAATCCTAATCTTATCTTTACTGTGAAAGCCTTGTCAGTTGTACTTCTTATAGCCCTTATTATCTCCTTAAATTTGCTTAAATCTTTAAGAAGGTATGCTCCTGCCCCTTTATTCACAACTTTTTTTACGGGACATCCCGCATTTAAATCTATTCCGTCAAAATCTGTTTCTTCATTTATATACCGAACCGCCTTCTTAAATGTTTCGGGATTGCTTCCGAAAAGTTGAACAAATTTTGGCGTATCAGATTTAAAGTTTTTGATCATTAAGAGAGTCTGAGGATTTTTTCTTATTAAGCCCTCAACTGATATCATCTCGGTAAAGAGAGCTCCCGCATAACCTATACTATCAAGAAGCCTCCTAAAGGGAAGATCTGTTAGCCCTGCAAGGGGAGAGGGGAAATAGTGGTATTTTATATTTAGTTTTCCTATTTTAATTGAAGTCACCTTTTAAAAAAATAGTTTGTTTAACTTTCTGAAACCTTTCCCTAAAAAGAGAGAGACCAAAAAGCCAATTAAAATACCTGAAATTGTCACACTTCTAAAAAACAGTAAAAAAAGGAATGAAAATATTACAAAAAACACTAAGATATAGTTAATTCCCTCCTTTCTCTCCTGAGAATAAAAGAAAAAAGTATAAAGAGAGAAACATAATGGGAAAAACTCTTTCAAGCCATAATTAAAGTTTATAAAATTATTAATTTTAAAAATTAAAAAATATAAGATAGTCGAAAATACAATAAAAAGTCCGAAAATAAAGGGTCTTTTCTTCCCATATATAAAACCTAAAATAAAAAAGAAGACAGCAATTAATGTATACTTATTTATAAGCATTCCTGTAATAGCTTTAAGATACAGTATTTTAGAAAGAAAATCTCCTATAGCTCTCGTGATTTTTATTTCATTGTTGATATTTACAATTTTTGTAGGAAAAAAGAAAAGAAAAATCAGATAGATAATATAAATGGCAAGAACTAAAAGGAGAGCTGCTTTTTTTTTCTTTATTTGTTATAATAGTATGAAAAT
>JALXDT010000319.1 GCA_027070475.1 Candidatus Aminicenantota bacterium
ATAAATAACTAATTCCCCTTTTTTTCTTTTTCATAAAACTTTTTTAAATTTCCTACTAAAGCTGGTTTTAGAGGCCTTCTTGTTGTGGAGGGTTCAGGCGTTTTTGTTTTAAGGCTTTTGATTATATTTTCGATTATAGGCCCGCAAATTCTCCCCTGACAATTTCCCATACCCGCCCTTGTAAAAGTCTTAACAAAATTCATATTCGCCGGGCCAAGCTCAATAGCCTCTCTTATCTTTTTCATATTTATATTTTCACATCTGCAAATTATTGTTTCATCATTAATCAATGAGTAAAGCTTCAAAGGTATTGAATAGACTGTATTAAAATATTTTGCATAATTAAGAGCTTTTTTCCTCTTTTTAACAAGAGATTTAAGCCTGCTTTTATCCCTATCTTTTATCAAATTCAAAGAATTTAGCAAGGACAAGGCTGCCAACTCCCCCTCAATTAATGATTTTTCAGCTCCACCTATCCCGGTTAACTCTCCCGCCAAAAAGATATTTGATTTGTTTGATTTAAGTTCTTCATCCACCTTAGCAATCCAACCTCCCAGCTCCTCTCTGTAAATTATTTCAACACCCGCTGCTCTCGCTGTTTCAAGGTTGGGAACAAAACCGTAGCCTATTCCGAGAAGCTCGGTTTCCATTGTTTTAACACTTTTTTCAATAACATTCCCTTTTTTATCCAATTTTCCAACTTTAACTCTTTGTAATTCCTCTTCCCCCTCAGCCTCAATAACAATCCTTCCATATTTTATAGGAACATGCTGACTTAAAATTTCCTCCATATAGACAAAAGCTTCTATTATTTTTGAAGGAAAATTTATCAAGCCTTTCGAAAAAGATAGCTGCTCGCCAAATCTTTTTAATTCATAAATTGCTTTAACCTTTCCCCCTGCTTTTAATATCTCATAAGCCACAGCATAAAGAAAGGGTCCGCTACCTGCAAGAGTTATTTCATCAGCAGGCAAAACTCCATTGCTTTTCAAAAAAACCTGAATAGCTCCTAAAGAAAATACTCCGGGTAATGTCCAGCCGGGGAATGGTAAATATCTTTCCCTTGCCCCTGTGGCTACAATCAAATTTTTATAATTTAATTGTTTTGTCTCGCCAAAGGAATCAAACAAAAGTTTATCATCTTCATAAATTCCGATTACAGTGGAATTGACAAATATATCAAGCTTTTTGTTTTTTAACAATTCTATTAATTTTAACCCCTCCTTTTTTACCTTTGTTTTATATTTTAGTAATTTATCCGTAAAAGATTCGGGAAGGGTTCTCAGATACTGCCCTCCCAAAAACGGGTTTTCATCTATAAGGGCAACTTTCAAATCACTCTCTGATAGAGTCTCCGCAGCTTTTAAACCAGCTAAACCTCCTCCGATTATTACAACATCATAAAAATTATTCTTCATCAAATTCAACCTCCATTCCCTCTTCAACAAGAGTTATACATGAACGAATATTGGGAATACCATTTATTGTTACAAGGCATTCAAAGCAGACCCCCATTCCGCAGAAAGGAGAATTTTCCCTTCCTTTCAAAGCTTTACCTCCGAATCTTTTATAGCCGGCAGCCCAGAGAGCCGCAGCAACTGTTTCTCCTTTGTATGCAACAACCCTTTTCCCATTAACTAAAATATATATTTCCTCTTTTCTCTCAATCCCTTTTATCCTTCTCACACCTACTCCTTTTCCAAATAGAAATTAAGTATATCATTCTGTTTTTTTGTTATCAAGAATTTTTCCAAATAGATAAAGCTATCTTTCCTTATGCAATATAATTCACTATGATATAATAGTTTAAGGAGGAAAATTATGAAAAAATATGCTCTTATTTCAGTTTATAAGAAAGATAATATTGAAATGTTAGCAAGATTTCTTAATGAGAATGGTTATGAGATTCTCTCCACCGGAGGAACCGCTAAATTTCTAAAAGAAAAGGGGATTGAAATAACTCAAGTTCAGGATATAACTGGGTTTCCTGAAATTTTTGATGGAAGAGTCAAAACCCTTCACCCTAAAATTTTCGGAGGAATTTTGTTCAGAAAAAATAAGGATGAGAAAGAGGCCGAAAAACAGAATATTCCAAAGATAGAAGTTGTTGTTGTTAATTTTTATCCCTTTGAAGAGGTTATAGAAAAAAAGCTTAATCTTGATGAGATGCTTGAGAATATTGATATTGGTGGCCCTTCAATGGTAAGAGCATCCGCAAAAAACTTCAAAAACATTGTGATTTTAACAGAACCTGAAGATTATGATAAATTTATGGAAGAATTTAAAAAAGGAAGAGGAAATATATCCATAGAATTCAGAAGAGAGCTTGCTGCAAAAGCATTTTTAAAAACTTCATACTATGATTCACTTATATTCAATTATTTAAACAATCAGAATCCTGTTGAAAGAGAACTTTTCGTTTTAGGAGGCAGAAAATTAAATGAACTGAGGTACGGAGAAAATCCGCACCAGAAAGCCTCTCTTTTTTACACTCCTCCTGACTCATATTTAAAAAGCATAGAACAGATACAGGGGAAAAAGCTATCTTACAATAATATCAGAGACTTTTATGAAACAATGTCTCTTGTGGAAGAGTTTAAAGATAAAACCTTTTGTTCCATAACAAAACATAATAATTCTTGTGGCGCTGCTATCGGTAATAGTCCTAAAGATGCATTTTTAAAAGCGCTTGAAGGGGATCCTGTATCAGCTTTCGGAGGTATAATAGGATTCTCAGTCAAAGTTGATAAAGAAACCGCAGAGGAAATAGTAAAGAGATTTTTTGAGATAGTTATAGCTCCTGATTTCAGTGATGATGCTCTTGAAGTTTTTAAAATGAAGAAAAATCTCAGAGTTTTAAAACAGAAAAGATTTCCATCAAGAAAATTTAATCTAACAATGTTAGACGGAGGATTTTTAGTTCAGGAAGAGGATTCCATTTTGTGGAAAGATGAAAATAAATATCAACAGGTGAGCGGAGATAAAATAAATGATGATATAAAAAGAGATCTTGAATTCTCCTTTATAATTGTTAAACATTTAAAATCCAATGCTATCTGCATTGTTAAGGATGAAAAACTGCTCACAATGGGAACAGGTTTTACCTCAAGGGTTGATGCTCTCAAGTTTGCTATAAGCAGGATTGAAGATAAGGAGTTATTGAAGGGAGCAACACTTGCCTCTTCAGCATTTTTTCCCTTCCCTGATTCAGTTGAAATTGCAGGAAAATACGGGATAAAAAACATTATTCAACCCGGAGGTTCCATAAGGGATAAAGAGGTAATTGAAAAAGCAAAAGAGCTCTCAATCAATATGTTTTTAACGGGTATAAGACATTTTAAGCACTGATGAATTACAAGATAGCTTCAAAATCAAAAATTAATGAAATCCACGAAAAAATCAAAAATCTAAAAAAAGAAAGGATTTTTCTCATAGAGGATGTTAAAACTCTTGAAATAGCCATAGATTATAAATTAAAGCCTATAGCACTACTTTTAACGGAAAATATTCTAAAAGAGCACAAAGAATTGTTAAATTCATCAGATATTATAGAGGACAAAATATTTATAGTTTCTGAGAAAATTATAAAAAAATTAAAACAATTGAAAACAAATGCAGGTATAATAGCCCTATTTAAAAAGAAAAAGAGTAAAGCATTGCCTCAAAAGAATCGGTTTTTTGTTGCTCTTGACAGAGTGCAGGATCCCGGTAATGTGGGGACTATTTTAAGATCTGCAATAAGTTTTAATGTAGGGAAGGTTCTGCTTTCAAAGGGTTGTGCTTCTGTTTTTAATCCGAAAGTTGTCAGAGGTAGTATGGGAGCAGCCTTTATTCAGAACACAGAAGATAATCTTGATTTAAAAGAAACACTTGAAAAGCTGAAACAATCGGGATATAAGCTCTTTTTTACATCCTCAAATTTAGGGAAAAGAGTAGATAATATTGAAATATCGGGACCTGCTGTTTTTGTTTTCGGGAATGAGAGCAAGGGCATATCAAATGAGGTTGAAAGTCTTGGAGGAACATGGATTAAAATCCCTACAAAAAACAGATTTGATTCTTTGAATGTGGCTGTTGCCGCCTCAATAATTATGTATGAAATTTTCAAAAAGAAAGGAAGTTAATACCTCTTCTGTCTTTTTTAAGTATTCCCTTTTAATAATCTTTTTAAATAAATTCCTCTCTTAAAACAACAGCGAGACTTAGTTTCCCTTTCTTACCAAACTTATTAGATACAAGATCGCACTTGGTTCTAAGAAGGTTTACTATATTTCCTCTTATTTCATGAAAATGCTTTGAAAATTCATAATAATTTGCCTGACCCTTTGCTATAATCAAATCAGCTTTTTCAATTGCAGTTGACATTTCCTCTGTCATTTCCTCAAAAGAAATCCCAAGGGTATCCGGTCCTGCCTTTACTGTTTCCACAGGAAGTTCTGTGATTCCCACAAATTTTAAATCCTCCAATATAATGTCACTTGTTATTGCTCCGCCTCTGTAAGCAACTTTAACTTTTTTCCCTTTTTCTAAAAAATACTCGATTAATAGCTTATCAAAGGCTATCTCTCCCACATTATCAAGAACATAGAGTATATTTTCCGCACTGTTTACAAGTGTGAAAATCTTTTCTGTCTCATCAATATCCAGAGGTTTTTTAAAAGTGGAATAAAGAATTTCATAGAAATCTTCAATCGTTAAATTATATCCTGTTCCCACTGTTCTGAAATCAAGCTCATTTCCTACAATTGCCCATTTAATTAATTCCTTAAACTTTTGGTTATCTTTTTTCCCCCAGACTTCATTTTTTACTTTATTGCTTAATTCTTTTCCCACCTGATTACATTTTTCTCTGATTTCTTCAAATAGATTATCCTTACCATAATATTTTTTTATTATCCGATGGCATCGTGTAATATAAAAAGAAGGGGTTTTAGAGTAATCCAGTCCATTGCCTATAAAGTTTACAACCTGCTCAATTAAATTTCTTTTTACATCAAAGGATTGCTCTATTAAATCCAGAGCTCCTATAATATCATCAATAAAACAGGGGATACACTTTAATTCTGTTTTCATATTTTTCCCTATTTTTTAATTTTTTTTATGTGATGAAAATTTCCAACTATATAATCTATTGCAGAGTAAAAAGTAATAAGAGTAATAATAAGAAAGATATAATATATCACTTTATTCAAATCAAACGGATAAGTCAGATTAAAAAAATCTTCTATATTAATCATTAACAATATCAAAATAACACCTATAGCCTGCACTTCCGCTTTTATTTTCCCGCTTATTCTTGCAGCAACAACAGAACCTCTTAAAGAAGCAACCAACCTTAAAACACTTGTGATAGAATCTCTGTAAAAGATAATAAGAACCATCCACCCGGGCATCAAGCCTGCTGTTAGAAATGTAATAAAATAGGTAAATCTTGCAAGGCTATCAGCAAAAGGATCAAAAATTTTACCAAAGTCAGTGATTTGTTTATAGCGTCTGGCCATCAATCCATCAAATAGGTCAGACAACTCTATTATTCCAGCAATTATCAAAGATATAAGTTTTCCCCATCTACCACAATATATAAAAGATATAAAGAAGAAAGGAGCAACAAACAATCTCAGAGTAGTCAGTTTGTTGGGCCAATTCATTTTCATAGTTAGTTTATTGTATATAAAGTGAAAGATATTGTCAATTAATAATTGAACCTTCCCCCCTTATTTGTAGTTAATTAAAAAAAGGAAAAAAGGGAGGAGTTATTTTCTCCTCCCTTTTTTTAAGGCTTTCTATTTACCTCCATTACCATAATCAAAGAGCTCTTTATAGGAATACAGAGGAATATCATAATCAAATGTTTCATTTATTTTTTTAATAAACTCATTTGCAATAATCGCATATCCCAAAGAGCTCGGGTGAACTCCATCATAAGAAAAAAGTCCGCCCTTAATATAATCAAGAGTAAACTTAACTCCTCCAATTTCAAATCCATTCTCATAAAGATCATTAAATAATGAATTAACATCAACAAGAGCTGCATTATACTTTTTTGCCGCTTCAGAGATAATTGCATTATACTGATTAACAAGAGATTTAAGGGCTGTTATCTCAGCCGGACTTAAAGTAACTTCATCAGGAAGAGGCTGCCCGTTTCCACCTAAAGAAACAGGAATACCATAACCTTGAGATATGTAATCCATCGCACTTAATGTTACATACCATCCGGAAGTTAAAAACCCTTCAGGGCCAATATAGGTAATGGGTTTGCCATCTGGGCCTATGATAGGCTCATTTGTCGCAGGATTTAAAATATATATTGGAATAGCGTTCACAAAAGGGATTTGAGTAACATCTGGAATATTCGCCATTACAATTTTAGCTCCTGAAGTTTTGAGTAAAGCCATTGTCTGCTCCAATAAAACAGCATAAGTATCAGGAGGAAACACAGTCACACCCATTAGAACCTTTCCTGTTAAAACTCCGTGAAGAACTTCATTATTACCAAGCCAGAATGTTATCAATTTGGGTTTCAATACAAGAGCCTGTTGAACAGCATTGCCTAATTTTCTTAATACAATATTATAAAAGGGATTGGTTGTAGAATCATATTCAGGATAAAGACAAGTGTAAAGTGTTGCTCCGGGTATTCCAAGATTATCATAAGGTCTCGGTAAATCGAGATTAATCGGAGCACCATAGGTGGTAGCTCTGGTAAATGTTATCGGGCTTAAGCTTGTAAGCTGTAATAGAGGAGGAATTCCGGGAGAAGAAATCAATGGTTGTTGGAAATCAGAAATTCCAAGCTGTTTTGCAATTAAATTGGGGAAAGAATACTCCTGATAATCTGCCACTAATCCACCACTCTGATATCCTGCAGAGAGAGAATCCCCTATGGCTACGTATTTAGTAAGATCAGTTTTATAGTCTCCTGCAAAAAGAAAAGCAAGAGAAAAAACCAAAATAAAACTTAATATTATTTTTTTTCTCATTTTTTACCTCTTTTTAAAAATTGAATCTTAAATTCAAACCAGAAATAAAAGCATAACTTTTGTAAGTTCCATTAAAATTATCCTCATTCATACCTTCTGTTGACCTCTCTTTGAACAGAACAACAGAATTTCCGAAATCAACAATAATTTTACCTACTTTGTAGCTCATCCCGAATGTAATTCCATGCTTATCAGCATCCGGAAGATCAGGGCCAAGACTGACAAGTTCAGGGGCACCCTGATCATAGTAATATCCGGCTCTTATTGTAAAACTATCTGAAAGCTTTTTCTCCACTCCAAATCTAAAAGTATATGTATCCTTATAATGTTTTTCAACAGTCTTAGAAAATACAGGATAATCCTCAAATTCAATTTTGAGTTCATTGTATTGACTCCACTTCATATAGTCAACAGATGCTGTAAAAAGGAAACCTTCAAAAATTGTTGTGGAAACACCGCCACTGATAAGGGCAGGAAATACGAGGCTTGTTTTTCCTGTAGCACTTGCAGGAAATTCTGAGGCAATCATGGCATCAAGAGCGGGGATTCCTGTTGAAATTAAGGTAAAATTTGCATCTCCCTCATAATCAATAGTCATTTTCCCTGAATAGGAAAGGCCAACATTAAATTTGTTAAATTTGAAAAGTGCTCCGAGTCTGTATCCCATCCCATGACTCATTTTTGATTCAAGATGAAGTTTGGCAACATCAATTACACCAAAAGTAAAAGGATTAACAAAGGGGATAATCTGATCATTCATAAGTTTTGAGTTTCTATAAATAAGAGAGGCAGCAATTCCAATATTTTCAGAAAGTTTAATAGCAAGAGTAGGAGTTATATCAATAGCCTGAACTTCAGAATTCGTGGTAATATACCTGCCTGACCATTTATCATCCCATTTAACACCTAAACCAAAAGGAACACTTACACCTGTACCTAAAAAGATTCTTTTCCCAAACTTTCTACCAAAATAGAGATTAGGGATCAAGAATGTCTGCGAGACAGCTGTCTCATTAACACCTTCTCCGGGATACGGATTTGCTCCTTCAAATTCAACAGAAGGGAAAATACCAAAACCTCCAACTAAAATACCTGTGCCATCAAAAAAAGCTGCTCCTCCCGGATTATAAAATAAAGCTGAAAGGTCATCAGCAACAGCTACAAAAGATTCTCCCATACCAACAGCACGGGCACTTCCCTCATTAAGAGAAAAACCACCTGAAAAAACCAAACTTAATGAAGCAAAAAACAATACTAATACTAATAAAGTTTTCTTCACTGTACCTCCTTTAATAAACTATATAATCAGCTATATTGTTTTTAATTTCTCTTTCTCCTTCCGGTAAAACTTTAATGTTTTTTATAATTACTTCAGGGCAAAGAGTTTTAAGAACAGCTGCTGTGCCCAATTTATAATCAGAGTGAAAAGAACCATTTATATGCAATATTAAAAAGCCTTTGTTTGATTTGTATATCTGACATATACTCTCAGCCATCGTTGAATCTTTTACACACTGGGCTTTGTAAAATTTCTCCTTAAATTTTGAAGCTCCATGTCTCCCCATTGGGCCTCCCATCTTTTCCATTGTTTTATAAAATAGTTTTCTATACTCAGGATAATCATAATGAATTTTCTTTGCAATATATTCTCTCTCCTCAGGTTTTACTTTTTCCAGTGCTTTTAATCCACCTCTTGCAACCATAGCTGCATATCTTCTGGGAACATTAGCTGCTAACACTCTTATATTATGTTTTTTAGCAAATTCAATCAATGGTCTGTAATCCGTTTTATAATTTTTCCATGGCCTTGAACTTTTTAAAAACTCTTCTTCAGTAATTTCGCCCTTAAGATAAGAATCTAACAATTTTTGAACATCTCTCTCAAACATCTCAAGAGATAAAATAATTTTACCATTTAACTTTTTGTGTAATCCTTTGAGAACCTCAAGCTCTACAAAATGAGCTTTTGGGTCTGTGTGCTGTTCTCCGATAAAAACAACATCAGCCTGTTTTAATGAGTTAAGAAAAGTATCAAAATTCAGTGCCTTTCCCTTCTTTCCTATGATTTTCAAATTTCCTATGGTAAAAAAAACAACCAAAAGAACAATTAATGATAACATTAATATTTTTTTCATATCTCTCTCCTTTAAAAATTAATTTTAACAATAAAATTTCCTTTATGCAAATTCTCTAAAATTGATTTTGAAAAATCTCAAAATTAGAAAAACCACCGAAGGTTTTTGCTTCAAAATCTTTTATATTTCATTCTTTTGAACTCCCCATCAAACCTTCAGGACTACTTTAATCTTGAATAACTTTTCTACAGATGATATATATTTGGTATGGTTTCATACAAAAAACTCCTTAATATACTTAAGAAAGTGGAGGAGCCTGATTTTACCTTTGTTGAAGGCAGTTTTCCTCCTGTTTTTGAAAATGCGGAGGGAATAATAGTAAAGGATGTTGAAGGAAATGAATATTTAGATTTTTCCTCATTTTTCGGTGTAAGTTTTACAGGCCATTCTCAAGCTTTTATTAAAGAGGAGGCAAAAAATGGATTTTTTCACGGACTGGGAGACCTTATTCCTTCAAAGGAGAAGATTTTATTAATGGATGAGATTTCCAACATTATAGGGAATAATTTTAAAGGAATTCTTCTTCAAAATGGTTCGGATGCTGTTGAAGCCTGCTTAAGATCAGCCTACCTTTATAAAAAAAATAAGACAGTAATAGCATTCAAAGGAGCTTACCACGGAACAGCTTTAACCGCTCTTTCCGTAACTTACTCAAGCAATTTTAGAGAAAGATTTTCAGATCTCCTGCCATTTAGGGCAAAATTTTTTGACTATTCTTTAGATTCTCTTGAAAAAATAGACTCATATTTATCCAAAAATCAGGCTTCTTCCATAATTGTAGAACCTATTCAGGGCAGAGCAGGGATTAAAATTCCCCCTAAAGGTTTTCTAAAAGGGTTGGAAAAGATTTCAAATGAGAAAGATATTCCATTGATTTTTGATGAAGTGTTCACAGGTTTCGGTAAAACAGGTGAATATTTCGCCAAGGATTATTTTAAAGTAAAACCAGATTTAATAGCTTTCGGAAAAGGTTTAACAGGGGCTTTCCCTTTATCAGGCTGCTTTGGAAAAAGAGAAATAATGGATTTGTGGGGAGAAAGCAGAGGAGAGGCTACATATACTTTTACTTTTTCAGGTAATCCTTTTTTCTCAAGGGTAGCTCTCAGGAACATAAAAAAAATCGAGTCCTTGAATTTTAGAAAAAAGGTTAGAGAGATAGAAAGATTTTTAAGTAGAGAGTTGGAACGATTAAAAAGTTTTTTTACTTTAAAGATTAAGGAAGTTAGAGGATTGGGCACTATGTGGGGAATCGAACTTTTTCCTCCTCTTAATTCATTTCAGGTTTTTAAAAGACTTTTGCTAAATGAAAAAATAATAACACTTCCTTCAGGGGAAAAAGGAGAGGCATTGGAGATTTTACCACCTCTGATTGCGGAAGAAAAAGATTTAGAAAAATTGATAAAAGCACTGGAGAGAACATTTGAAACTTTTTAAGGAAATAAAGGAGTATATTGAAAAAGGAGGAGAATTTGATGAAGATCTTGCCATAGAGATTTCGAATTTTCAATTAAAAAACAATCAATTTTATAGATCCTATGCAAAAAAATTGGGGATAAAGAAAATTAAGAGTTTTGAAGAAATTCCCTTTCTTCCCGTGGAATTTTTTAAAACTTTTGAAATTTTTTCTTTAAAAAAAAAGGATGGATACTTTGTTTCAAGTGGAACGGGAGGAAATAGAAGTACTGTTTATTAT
>JALXDT010000320.1 GCA_027070475.1 Candidatus Aminicenantota bacterium
TATTGAAATAGGACCTTCTACCTGAATTTTTTTCGGATAATAATCTATTCTCTTTATTTTAAATCCCTCTTTCGGTGTTAATTTGTGTTTTAAAATGATTTTAACCTCTTTGATGATTTTCTTTTCAAGAGTTATCTGGATCGTAGGAGGAAGAACTGTTTCAACCTTTATCCCCTTGGGAACCTGAACATTTTTCTTTTTTATCTTTATATTAAAAGTTTTTTCCTCTTTAAATTTGTCAAATTCAGGAATATCTTTTGAGATATCAATTAAAATAGCGGTATCTGAGGGAGAAAGATTTTTAATTATACTTGAAGGGCCTTTAAGTTTTAAGTTTACTGTGGTTGGTGAAATTTTCAGGATTTCAACATCATCAGGAATATTCATAGTTCCCACAGGAATAGAAGATATCATTATATTAGTCTGGACTCTTTTTTCACTGGCAACCCATATCCAGATAGAGAGAGCAATTAAAAAAGACAAAATTTTTAAACCAATATTTTTCATTGTTTTTTTAACTCTCTATTTAACAATTCTTTTAAAGCTTTCAATGTATAATTTCTCATCAAAGTTCCTTTTTGAGCTATTGATATAATTCCAGTTTCTTCAGAAACAACCATTGCAATACAGTCCGTTTGTCTTGTAGCACTTATTGCAGCAAGATGCCTTGTACCATAGTTTGCTCTTTTTTCTACAACGCTTTCTGGCAAAGGAAGAATAACAGAGGCTGCGGCAATCCTATTTTGTCTTATTATTATCGCTCCATCGTGAAGAGGATTATTTGGATAAAAGAGGCTTACTATAAGCTCTTTTGTTATTTTTGCATCTATTATTTTCCCTTTTTCTATATAATCTCCCAACGGGCTCTTTTCAAAAAGAATCAGGGCTCCAATTCTTCTTTTCACCAATTCTTCTGTAGCATCCACTATTGCCTCAATACTCTCAGCAGAAGCTGTTTCCTTTTTTTTAAAGGGGAAGGTGGAGCCAATTGAAGCTAAATATGCTTTTATTTCATCGCTGAAAATTACTATTAACCCAAAAATTGAATATGTTATTACAAAGTTTAAAACCCAATTCAATGCATTGAGTTTAAGAATTGCACTTAACAAATCAACCAAAAAAATTATGATAATACCGGTTAAAATCTGATTTGCCTGCTTTCCTTTTAAAAATTTTAAAATATAGTATATAAAAACTGTTAACAATAATATATCAATCGCATCCAATAATGTGAAACTTGAAAACAGATAAACTATATTTGAAAAAAGACTATTAAACATTCTCTTTTTTGGGCCTTCCTCTTTTTCTTGTACTTTTTACAGCTTTCTCCTCTGTTTTCTTAAGACGGGTTTTTTTACTTTTCTTTTTGGTTGCTTTCTTCTGTTTTTTACTATCTGTACTATCGCTTATTTTATAAATATTAACACTTATATCCTCACCCTTTTCCTCTTTTACTATTTTAACAATGTCATCAGAGGTTATACTTTCTTTTTCAAGCAAAAGAAGAGCTATCCTTTCAAGCACAGAAAAATTCTCCAATATTATTGATTTTCCCTTTTCATAAGCATTCTCTATTATTTTATTAACTTCCTTATCAATTTTTACAGCAGTTTCTTCTGAATAGGATCTTTTAGAAGAAATTTCTTTACCTAAAAAAACCATTTCATCTTTTTCTTCAAGAGAAATAGGCCCAAGTGAAGACATTCCCCATTCACACACCATCTTTCTTGCCAATTCTGTTGCTCTTTTAATATCATTCCCAGCCCCTGTTGTCATTGTTCCGAGTGCTATCTCTTCTGCTATTCTTCCACCCAAAAGCACAGTGATCTGAGCTTCAAGGTATTCTTTTGAATAGGTATACTTATCATCTACAGGAAGCTGCTGAGTCAAACCTAAAGCCATTCCTCGCGGAATAATTGTAACCTTGTGAATGGGATCAGCTTCAGGGATTAAAGCAGCAAGTAAAGCGTGGCCTCCTTCATGATATGCAGTAATCTTTTTTTCATTATCTGAAATTATCATACTCCTTCTTTCAGCACCCATCATAACCTTATCCTTTGCATACTCAAAATCAGCCATTGTAACCGATTTTCTATTCTCCCTTGCAGCTTTTAAAGCTGCCTCATTTACAAGGTTCGCAAGATCAGCTCCTGAAAAACCGGGAGTGGATCTTGCTATTATGTCCAGCCTTACATCATCAGCCAGAGGAATATCTTTGGAATGTATTTTTAAAATTTCTTCTCTTCCTTTCACATCAGGTGTTGGAACAACTATTCTTCTGTCAAATCTTCCGGGTCTTAAAAGAGCCGGATCGAGGATATCCGGTCTGTTTGTTGCTGCAATTACAATAATACCTTCATTGGCATCAAAGCCATCCATTTCCACTAACAATTGATTTAAAGTCTGCTCTCTTTCATCGTGTCCTCCTCCAAGGCCTGCTCCTCTGTGTCTTCCCACCGCATCAATCTCATCTATGAATATCAAACAGGGGGCAAGTTTTTTTGCCTGATCAAAAAGATCTCTAACTCTCGATGCTCCAACGCCGACAAAAAGTTCAACAAAATCTGAACCTGAAATGGAGAGGAAAGGAACATCTGCTTCCCCTGCAACAGCCTTGGCAAGAAGTGTCTTACCTGTCCCCGGAGGTCCTACCAATAATACTCCTTTGGGTATTCTTCCGCCTAACTTTTGAAATTTTTTGGGGTTTTTAAGAAATTCTATAATTTCCTGAAGCTCCTCTTTTGCTTCATCGACTCCCGCAACATCCTTAAAGGTTATTTTCTTATCTTTTGCAGTAAAAAGTTTAGCCTTGCTTTTCCCAAAGGAAAAAGCCTTATTACCTCCTCCTTGCATCTGTTTAATAATATATATCCAAAATATGAAAATCAGGATAAGAGGAAGCCAGCTGATAACAAAATTCCAGAAGGTACCATCGGAGGGTTTTTTTACCTTTATTTTCACATTGTGTGCATTCAAAAGTTTAACAAGCTCTGTATCATAATTTTTAGGCATATATGTTATAAAAGGGCCCGAATCTTCTCCTTTGGTTTTAAATATAATTTTTTGTTCATCTATATTTACCTCTTCAACACTTCCATTTTTTACACTATTCAGAAAATCAGAAAAAATTATTTTTTTAGGTTTTTTACTTGCCGGTCCTGAAATAGTCCAGAGAACAACAAGTATTGACAAAACAACCAACCAAAAGATTAAAGAATCAAATCCTTTTTTCTTAAACTTGTTTCCTTTATTCTTTGCCATCTATCACCTCTTATGTAA